>JAPLKJ010000031.1 GCA_026388125.1 Elusimicrobiota bacterium | reverse complement strand
ACGACGCCGGCTGAGTCCGAAAGCCCGCGCCTTTCGATCCCTCCGACCGTAAGGAATGTCGCCCCGAACCCGAACCGGCGGGCGCCCGCCGTACCCGCGTAGGAAAGGTTCCCCATCTTGGCGTCCTGCAGGTAGGTCGAGAAGTCCAGCGCGGCGGCCCGCCCGTCGAACTGGACGAGACCCGCCGGGTTTATGAAGACCGCGCCGGGATCGTCCGCCTGGGCGCTGAAAGCGCCGGCCATGCTTACCGCGCGCGGGCTCATGGCCACCTTCAGGAAGTTAGCCGCGGTGGTGCCGGCGCCGGAAGCGTAAGCTCCGGCCGGCAGGGCCAGCGCGATAGAAAAAATAAATAGTTTTTTCATAATTACCTCGACCACCTAACGCCCATCGGGCGTACTAGCTGAATTCGCCGCCGGGGCGCGGAAGCCGCTCTGAGCGGCTCCGCGTTCCCGCGGCGGAATTCCCTGCGCTGCACACAGGCCTGACTACTTTATTATCGCCATCTTGTGGGCCTTGCTGCCCAGCTGCTTGCCGTCCAGGTAGGTCAGCATGAAGTAGACGCCGGAGGCGCATTTCGCCCCGTTGTCGTTCCTGCCGTCCCACTCGGAATAATATATTTCCCCTCCGGCCCTGACGCCGTCGGTTATGGTGCGCACCTTCTCGCCGGCCACGTTGTAGATGACGAACTTCACGTTCCCCGACTTCCCGGCGGGCAGGTGATACTTTATCAGCGTGCCGTAGGTGGCGTACGGATTGGCTATCCCGGACGCGCCTATATCGGAGCTCAGCGTCACGCTCTTGCTCTTCAGGTCGAACGGGTTGGGCATGTTGTAGACGACGAAGCCCGGGCCCGCATAGGCCACGCCCGTGGGCGGCATGGCCGTGAACACCGCGAAGCGCCCGCTCTGGGTGGTGCTCGCGGCGGAAGGCACGTAGCGGCCGTTGACGATCGCGCTCATCCCGAGGCGCTTGCGGCCCAGCGGGGTTTCTATGCCGCCGGTACCTTCGTGCGCGCCGGTCAGGGCGGCCACATCCACGGACAGCACGCCCAGCACCGGGTCCAGGGTGTAGTCGCCGGGCACCTCCAGCCAGCCGCCGGTGGCGGAGTCGTACTGGTAGATGCGCAGGTTGCCGTTCTCCGGCGCCTTGTTCTTGTCGTAAGTCAGCGTCAGCGTGAACGGCTTGTTGACCGAGGCGTTCTCGAGTTCCATGTTATAGACCTCGGAAGCCATCAGGTCCTGTATGGCCTGCGCCAGGTTAAGGTCGCCCTTGGCGGTCCTGATGGTGCGCACCGCGGGCAGCCCGCTGAAGAAGCCGCCCACCAGCCCGTCCGAGGCCGAGGCGCGGTATGCCGAGGAGCGGTAGCCCGAAGTACCGCTGGCGGTGCCGCTGGAGGTAAGCGCGCCGGCGTCCAGCTCGATGCCGGAATAGTCCCCGTTCTCGGGGTCCATCTGTATGTTGCCGCCCTGTATGGCCTCCTTCTGTATATACTGCTCCGCCCGGCCCTGGTCGACGGAGCTGTAGACCACGGTCTTCTCCATCGTGTTCGCGCCGTCGCCCGCCGAGACGTACACGGTGTAGTACAGCTGCGTGAGCGACTCGGTGAAGCGGCCCAGGTAGGTGTTGTTGGGCCCGGGCGTCAGCGCCACGGCCGCCGCGTTGGCGGCGTCGTACACCGCGCCCTCGTTCACCGTGCAGACCGGCATGGAGACCAGCTGCTTGGGCGAGATGATGGTAACGTCCACCTGGCCGGCCCCGGCCGGTGACTTGATCACCTTCACCTTTATTTGCGGCGCCACCTCGCACATGACCATGTCGGGCAGATAGGTGACGCCTTCCGTCACCGCGTCGCCGGCCACGTCGAGCGTCGCGGGCAGCTTGCCCGCGTAGAAGGCGGTGACCTTGTAGTTATGTCCCGGCACCACGCCGGCGAGCTCGTAGTCGCCGTCGTCGTTGGTGGTGGCCTCTATCTTGGCCAGGTACTCCGACGGGTGCAGGGTGTTGTAGGTCTCGTCGTAGGCCACTACCGTGACCCCCGCTGCGGTGAGCGGCGCCGGGAACTTGCTCAGGTAGACCTTGCCCGCCATGTTCGACTGCGACGGCGTCAGGTAGAAGTCCAGCCGCGCGGAATCGTCGCCGGTCGGGGAACCGGCCAGCGAGGTCTTCTGGCCCGCTTTCACAAAGCCGTCGCGCGTTACTTCCAGGCGGTAGATGCCCGACGGCAGGCCGCTGAACCTGAAGGAGCCGTCGCCGGCCGTGGTGGTGAACCTCTCCACGGTCCGATGCTTCAGGTATACCACGGCATTGTCCAGGCCGGAGCCGGTCACGGTGCTCTTCACCGTACCGTAAATATCCCCGGTGCGCACGGTCTGCTCGTCGAAGTTGAACGGATAGCTGCCGTTATACGAGAGGTCGAGCGGCAGGGTTATCTCCTTGGTCACTGGCGGATAGTTAGGGTTGGAGAATACCGCCGTATAGCGCCCGGCCGCCAGGCCGGACACCATGAACCGGCCGGGATGCGCCGCGAAATACGCCCGCACCAGGGCCTTGTCCTTGGTCTGCAGCGCGGCCTCGAAGTCAGCTAACTGCGCGCCGCCGGGCAGGCCCGCGGAATACCCGCGCAGGTCGCCGGCCGCGTCGTAGACCATCACGGCGGGGCTCACGGAGTATATCTCGCTGAAGTTGGAGAATACGCGGTCCAGGTCGGCGTCCGAATAGATCCGCTCGCCGAGCATGGTCCCCGCCAGCAGTTCCGTGCCGGGCGCGCCGCTCACGCTGACCGGCAGCGGCTGGGCGTCGGTGCCCAGGCCCGCCGCGCTGGTGGAGCGCTGCACGGAGAAGCCGCGCACCTTGGTTATAAAGGCGGCGAAGTGGTCGTAGCTGGCGGGATCTGCGTCCGGGGCGTACCGCGCGCCCATCGTCAGGTAGAAGTCGTACTTCCCGGTAAGCATCACTTTAGGGTCCCAGGTCTGCGTCGTGGTGCTGTAGCTGAAGGCGAAGGCGTCTTCGCCGAACAGCAGCTCGGTGAGCTTCTTCTGGCTCATGGCTACGCCGGATTCCACCGGTACCATGCGGTAGGTCCAGGCAGGGGTAGAGATGACCGGCAGCGACGAGCCCGAGACCTGCGGCTGCACTACCAGGCCGTCAGCCAGCTTCAGCGTGACCTGCGTGACCTTGCCGGGCACGACCGCCACGTTGGACACTGCCGGCGCGGCCCAGCGGAAACCCAGTCCATTGGGCTTCATGGTCACGGTGTACAGGCCGGGCGCCAGGTTGGGGAACTCGAAGGCGCCGTAGTCGTCCACGCTCCATGCCTCGTTCACGTCCACGTTCTGCCCGCGCAGCAGGATGTCCAGGCTGTGGGCCTGTTCCTCAGGCAGGTTCGCGGCCGGCTTGTAGCTGGAGCCGTCCGGCATTTTTACCACGCCTTTGAGCGAACCGGCTTTCGTCACCACGAAGTTCATCGTGAGCGAAAGCGTGGAGGTGGACTTGAAATCGGCCCTGTCGTCGAAGGCGCTGACCTCGGCCCACTCGCTGGCGGTCACGCGGGTATAGTACGCCATGCCCGTGGACAGCTTTATGCTGTAGGTGGCCACGTTCACGGTATATGTGCCGCTCAGCACCGCGAAGCCCATGGACCTGTCGGCGCAGACGCCGCTGCACTCCTGCAGCGCCATAACCGTCACCGGCGCCATGGTGCTTATCACCAGCGGGTTCACCGCGCTAACGGTGTAGGTGGTCACGAACGTCACGGAACCGCTGAGCGTGGCGTAGTCGTTCTGCTTCTGGGGCATGATATTGAAGTTGATATCCCCGTAGCCCTGGCAGGCGCCGCCGGCGGCCGCCAGTTTCCAGTTCCTGCCGGCGGTACAGCCGGAGTTGGGCAGCCCTGCGGCGCCGGCGCTGGAGATCACGATGCGCGCGTCGTCGGCGTCTATCGCCGTCAGGTCCTGGTAATTGCCCTCGTTGAGGTCCAGCCATTTACCGAAGAACGCCACGCTCATGCGCAGCTGTCCGTCGGGCAGGCCGTTGAGCGTGGCCGGGCTGAACAGGAACGAGCCGTCGGCGGCCGTCCTGGCCCTGCCGTCGGCGGTCATGCCTTTGCCGTTCCGGTAGCTATCCGACCCGGCGTACCAGCCGTAGTCGCCCACTACCATCACGTCGGCGTTGGGCACGGGAACGTCCCTGTAGCGTATCACGCCGCGCAGGGTATAGGTGGCTTCCTGCAGCTGGAATTCGCGGTATACGGTGGCGCTGGTAGAGACGGAGATCTCCCCGTACAGGCCGCGGTTATAGCCGGCCTTCTGCGCGGACAGGCTGTATGCCGCCGCGGTGCTTACCACGTTATAGAAGGAGTACTTGCCGTTCACGTCGGTAAGCGTTTCGTAGACGTTGTAGTCGCAGTTGCCGCTGGCGCAGGGCTCCGTGGAATTCCACACCCTTACGCGCGCAGCTTCAAGGGGCGCCAGCGTCCGGGCGTTCCTTACCACGCCCTCCACCGAAGGCAGCGTAGTGGAAGCGCCCACTTCGAAGCCGCCTGCGGACGAGCCCGTTATGGTGGACATATTGACCACGTACAAGGAAACTGCCGGGAAAGCCGCGTTCATCGGAACGCCGCGGGCGAGGCTCCGGTTGGGGATGGTCACGCCCAGCGTGTACGCGCCCGGGACCGCGGGCGGCACGTTGCTGACCGTGAAGGTAACGCTGCCGGCGCCTACGGCCACCTGCGCTATACCATAAGCCGCCCTTTCGCCGGTCTGGGCGAAGAAGACCTCCGCCATAACGTAATCGCCGGCCGTGGCGGAAGTGACCGTCACGGTAAGCGGATAATACGGGGAGGCGGCGGGCCGCGGAGACAGGATATACTGTTTGGTGGCGTCGGCGTTAAGCTGCACGAAGTAGCTGCCGTAGGGGTCCATCTGCTGGGCGACTATGCCGGGCGCGAAGCCCTGCTTGTCCAGCGCGATGAAGTACTGCTTGCCGGCGGGTACCTGCGCCGCGAAAATGCCTGCCGAGTCGGTAACGCCTCTGCGTATACCGGAGGCGTCGATGCCGCCGGTCTGCGAGTAGGGAACGAGCGACACGCCCACTCCGGGGAAAGGAGCGGAAGCCGCCGCGCTGGAAACCTTCACGGTCAGCACGGGGTTTATGGTCAGGGCGCTGCTCTGCTTGTAGCGGTACAGGCCGTAATAGCCGTTGAACTTGCCGCTCACGGAAACGAAGCCCATGGTCCCCACCGCCAGGTCGAAGCCCTCGTCGGAATTGGCGATCGTGCTGTTGGCGTCACCCGCGATGGCGCTGGTGTAGAATTCCTGGCTCCACAGTTCGGAACCGGACCTGGAATACTTGCGTATCCAGAGGTTCTTGTCCTGGTTGATGTCGTAGCGTTCCTGCGAGCCGGTCACATAAACGCTGCCGGTAGTGTCCAGCTCGATGCCGTAGGCGGCGTCGTTGGCGTTGCCGGGGCTGTTGTAGAGCACCGGGAACGCCCAGTCGGCGGCGCTGAGGTCGGCCGAGCTCTTGATCACTATGGCGTCGTTGGCGGTATCTGCGCTGTGCAGCTCACCCGCTGCATAGACATAGCCGGAGCTGTCCACCGCCACATCGTAACCGGCGCCGGCCGCGGCGCCGCCGGTGATGGCGGTACCGAGCTGGCCGAGATCGGACGTACGGAAATGCCCGGTCCACAACTGCCGGCCGTTCACCGACTGATACGCGGAACCGGCCAGGTACAGGTCGGTCCCCCGCACGGCTATGCCATAGGCCGCGTCGGGCCCGCTGCCGCTGCCGTCGAAGTTCGCGGACGAAAGGATGACGCCCGCGGTACTGAGCTTGACCAGGAAGATATTATCGCCCTGCGCGGAGCCGGTATAGACCGAGCCGGCGGCATACACGTTGCCTGACGCGTCCAGCGCCACGCCGTAGCCGGTATCGTCCCCGTGAGCGAAATCGTAAACGGTCTTCCACACCAGGCCGTTGGCGCCGAACTTCATAACGAAAAGATCCTTACCGTCGGCAGCCGCGGGACCGCGTTCGTAGCCGGTCAGATAGAGATATCCGTCGGCGTCCGCGGCCATCCTGTTGGCCCTGACGGCGAAAGATTCGCCGGGGGCGTAATACTTGGTCCACAACGGGCTGAAGGCCGAGTTGAACTTCTTAATGACCAGGCCGCCGCTGCCGTTCCAGTCCGTATCGGCCACCATGTAAAGGTTGCCGGAAGCGTCGCGCGCCGCGCCGGGAAACTCTTTCTCCCCGTAATTGTAGCGCTGCCCGCCGCCCGTAACGAACAATTTGGCCTCGTTCGGATACATGGACATGGCCGCGAAGACCGAGCCTTCCACGGGGCGGGCTAAGGCGACGCGCACGCCCACAGGGGTGAAGGTCCCGGCCGAGGTCGAGACCCAGACCTTGAAGTATTGGGGCACGCTTTCAAGCCCGTAAACCACGCGGGCCACGCTCATGCCTTCGCGTATGTCCGCGTCGGCCGCGTAGCGCACCTGGGCGCCGGACGAGTTCCAGCCGCCGCTGTACGTGGAGTACTGTACGCTGAAGACAGAACCGGCCGGCACATCGTACTGGCTCAGCCACTCCAGCCGCACGGAACCCGGCACGCCGTAAGGGGCGGCCAGCACGTTGAAGTCCGGCTCCGGGAAGTAGTAGAAGCCGGGCCTGCCGTCCAGTGAAACGGCGGAATAGACCCGCCCTGAAGCGTCCACGGTCAGCGCCGAGGCGTAGTCGTCCCCGGCGGAAAGGTTAAGCCCACGGCTCCACTCAAGGTCCCCTGCCAGGGTGAACTTGCGGTAACTGCTTACCCTGCCCTGTCCCGACGAGGTTTCGTAGCCGGCGGCGATCACTCCGCTGGTGGTGAGCTCCAGCGCGTAGGCCGCGTCGTCCAGGTTGTCCTTGCCGTTATAATACCTGTCCCAGACCAGCGCGCCGCCAAGCGTGAACTTGAACAGCGCGGCATTGCCGGCTGCGCCCACGGAAGCCGTGGAACCGGCCACGTAAACGAAGCCGGTAGTGGTGACGGCGAGGCCGTAGCCCGTGTCGTTGCCGTTGCCGGCGGAATTGAACACTATCGGCGCTCCGGCCAAAGCGCTGGTCTTGTTAAGACCCTGCACTATGATGTCCTTATTGGCGGCGCCGTTGTCGACGGTGCCCGTAAGGTAAACCGCGCCGGTACCCACGGCTATGCCGTAGCCGAAGTCGTCACCGCCGCCGGAGCCGTTCTTCGAATAAGTCCACAGCAGCGCTGGATAGGTGGACGGGGAAATATCGTATTTCCGCGCCAGTATATCCATGCCGGCGGAGGCGCTGGAAGCGACGCCCACCACATAGAGGGCGCTGCCCTCCACGGCGGCGCCGTAAAGCTCATCCATGCGGTTAAGGCCGGAAGCGTCGGCCGAGTAGGACCAGACCAGGTCCCCGGCGGCGTTCAGCTTGGCTATCCAAAGGTCCTTATCGGCCGCTGAATACTCATACCCGGCCGCGGCGGCGTTGTTGCCCGCGGGCCGCTGGCTGCCTACCAGGTAGAAGTTGCCGGCCGCGTCGCGGACCACCTTGGCCACGTAATAGGCCCGGTCGTCCTTATGGTTGAAGAACTTCGTCCATTCCAGGTACTGGCCTGTGTTATACTTGCGCAGGCCGAACCCGGCAGAAGCGCCGTCCGCGTAGCCGCCGAAGGCGTGGTACACGTAGGCGCCGTCAACAGCTATGCCGCCGTCCGGCCCGTACAGGCCGCTCATGAACGAAAGGCGCTCGCGCCCGAAATCCTGCGTATTATCGTAGGCGTTGGGCGTTCTCGCGAAAGTC
>JAPLKJ010000133.1 GCA_026388125.1 Elusimicrobiota bacterium | reverse complement strand
CCCGCACCGACCCCCTCAACCGCCGCGCGGCGGGGCTGCCCGGCGGGGTTATCGCCCGCGCGCTGGGCCTGGCGGGCGGCAGCTTCACGCTGGACGCCGCCTGCGCTTCCTCGCTGTACGCCATAAAGCTGGCCGTGGACGCGCTGCGCTCCGGCCGCGCCGACGCCATGCTCACCGGCGGGGTTTCCCGGCCGTCGAGCCTTTATACCCAGATGGGTTTCGCGCAGCTGCGCGCCCTTTCGCCCTCGGGCAGGCCTTCCCCTTTCGACGCCGCCGCCGACGGGCTGGTGGTGGGCGAAGGCGCCGGCATGTTCGTCTTGAAGCGCCTGGCCGACGCCGTGCGCGATGGCGACAAGATCTACGGCCTGATAACCGGCATCGGCCTTTCCAACGATATAGGCGGCAGCCTGCTGGCCCCCAACACCGCCGGCCAGCTGTACGCCATGCGCGCGGCCTACCGGCAGGCGAAGCTGTCCCCGTCGCAGATCGACCTGATAGAGTGCCACGCCACCGGCACGCCCACCGGCGACCCCATCGAGGTGGAAAGTCTTAAGACGCTCTGGGGCGAGCGCGGCTGGAGCGCCGGCCAATGCGTGCTGGGCTCGGTGAAGTCCAACGTGGGCCACCTGCTCACCGCCGCCGGCTCGGCCGGCCTGATGAAAGTGCTGCTGGCTTTCAAGAACAAAAGCCTGCCGCCCACCGCTAATTTTTCCAAACCCGGCCCGAAGATAAAACTGGCCGGCAGCCCTTTCCGCGTACAGAGCAAGTGCGAAGACTGGGTGGCGCGCGACGGCAAAACCCCGCGGCGCGCCGCGGTCAGCGCTTTCGGCTTCGGCGGCATCAACGCCCACGTGCTGGTGGAAGAATACGGCGGCACGTTCTCCCCGGCGGTGCGCCCGGCCGCGGCCAAACCCGCCCCGGCCATTCCGGTGCCGGTGGCCATAGTAGGCATGGAAGCCCGCTTCGGGGCGCTCAAAGGCCTGCGCGAATTCCAGGAAACAGTGCTGGGCACGAACCGCCCGCTCGCGGCCGAACTGCCGGCGGAGCGCCGCCGCGGCCTGGCCGGGGCCGGCGAAAAAGGTTTTTACCTGCGTGAGGTGGGCGTGGCGGCAGACGCGTACAGGATACCGCCCCGCGAACTGGAAGAAATGCTGCCGCAGCAACTGCTGATGCTGGACGTGGCCGCCAAAGCCGTGGCCGATTACGCGCCCGGTGAAAAAGGTCTGGTAAACGCCGGCGTTTTCATAGGGCTGGGGCTCGACCTTAACACGACGAATTTCCATTTCCGCTGGGCGCTCCTCGAGACCGCGCGCCGGCGGGCGGAGGAGCAGGGCTGGCGCCTGACCGAAAAAGAAGAGAAATATTTCCTGGCCGGCCTGCGCGATACCGCCGGCCCGGCGCTGTCCGCCAACCGCACCATGGGCGCGCTGGGCGGCATCGTGGCCAGCCGCATAGCCCGCGAATTCCACGTGGGCGGCCCCAGCTTCACTATTTCCAGCGAAGAAACCTCGGGCCTGCGCGCC
>JAPLKJ010000099.1 GCA_026388125.1 Elusimicrobiota bacterium | reverse complement strand
CTTTCTTTTTTCTGGCGGCCTCTTTTTTTGCCAGCTCGCCGGCTTTCAGGTTCATGTCGTAAATTATTTCGCGGGCCCTCAGCAGTTTCCACCCCTTGCCGAGGCAGACGGCCTTCAGCGCGGCTTCCTCGAGGGTTTTCGCGGGGTAGAAGTCCTCTTTGATCCTCTCCTTGATCTCGCCGCCCAGGAAAACGGCCACTACCGGCTTTTTTATCAGCTTGACCGCCGCCATGATCTTTTTCAGCACGGCCGGGTGGGGGGGTTTTGACACTATCAGCAGCGCCTCGGTGGCGGTATCGGCGGCCAGCATCTTCAGCGCGTGCAGCAGCATAAGCCCGCCCACCTCCTGCTTCACGTCGCGCCCGCCGGTGCCGATGGCCTGCGAAATACCCGCGCCTTCGTTGGAGATGAGCGTGGTCACTTCCTGCAGGCCTGTTCCGGCGGCCGCGACTACGCCGATATTGCCGCGCCGTACCGAATTGGCGAAAGCTATGGGCGCGCCGTTGATTATGGCCGTGCCGCAGTCCGGCCCCATCAGCAGCAGGCCCTTTTTCACGGCCGCCCGCTTCAGCGCCACTTCGGTCTCCACCGGGACATTGTCGGAAAAAAGCATCACGTTAAGGCCTTTCTCAAGGCACTCGGCGGCCAGCGCCCCGGCGTAACGCCCGGCCACCGAAATGACGGCCAGGTTGGCGCCGTCGAGAATTTTCACGGCTTCGTCCAGCCCCGCGGCCTTCCGGTCGCCTCCGGAGGCGCTGGGCGCGGGCTTTTTGGCGAGCAGTTCGCCGGCGGCCTTCAGGGCGGCTTCGGCCGCGGCCGGGCTTTTAGCGCTGACGGCCACGGCCAGGTCGCTGTCGCCGGCTTTCAGTATTTCCGGCGTCAGCAGGCCGGAGGCCTTTATTATGCCTTTGTTCTCTTTGGTGGCCATCACCACGGCGGAATCGAGCACGCCGTCCAGCGAGTTGAGCTTTTTAGCCACCTGCATCAGGGCCACGGAATCGAAATAAGCGCCTTTTTTTATGATCGTTTTTATCATGGTTTTGTCCTCTTAACTAAATTCTCCCAGCGCGGCCTGCAGCGCGAACACCAGCCCGGCGCAGAAATCGGCGCCCGAAGTGTGGCCGCTCTCCAGCGCTGCCTCGGCCGCGGCGTCCAGTTCCCTGCGGCTGCCGCCGGAAAGGGCGGCCATCAGCCGGCTTACCTTCTCGTTAACCTTGCCCTCGTAGGAGGCCCGCATGAAAGCGTTGGAGATGAGGTTATCGCCTTCGGCGCGCTTAAAGATCTCTTCAATGCGGGCGCGGGTATCGAAACGCAGATTGCGCAGGGCGTAATTGAAGCCGGCCAGCAGGCCGCTGATGAAGTCGTCCCCCGAAGGGGTAAGCCCGAAGCCCAGCCCGCGTACGGTCTTTACGCCGCGGGCGTAATGCCCCGCCTTGAACGAGCTCACGGCCTGCTTGAAACGGGCCAGCAGCAGTTTCTCGAAAACGCGGGAAAACCCCTTCTCCAGGGCGCGGTCGAAGATGAACGCGAGGCTTTTAGGGGGCGCCTTGCGCACAAGTATGCGGGCCAGCGCGGCAACGTTGACCTGCACCGTTTCCGGCGCGGCCGCGGCAAGGGGGATGTCCGAGGAATAGAGCGCGGCCGGGTCCTTCCGGAGCCGGTTCTCGTCCAGATAGAAATAGAAGCGCGAAGCGCGCAGGCGCCGCGCGCCGGGCGGCAGCTGCTTTACCACCAGGTTCAGCGGCCCGGCGCCGGTGCGGGGGGGGACCAGCGAAATTATTATCCTGCCTTTGCGGAAATTGATGGCGTTGGCGAAAGCGGAATGCAGGCGGTAATCGCCTTCGGGGATGCTGTCGCCGTAGGAAAGTAAGTCCATATAAGCACGCCGTCCGCGTTCTACTGCCAGGGGAAGGTCTTTCTTTCGCCGATGAACGGGAAGCGTTCGCGGCTCTTGGCTACCAGCGCCTTGTCCAGCGGGACCTCCGCCGTGAAAATGCCTTCGGCCGTGCCGCAGTCCAGCACCGTTTTGCCCAGCGGGTCATAGCACACGGAGTTGCCGGAATACTCTATTTTCTCTTCCATTCCGAGCCTGTCCACGCCTATGCAGTAAGCCTGGTTCTCC
>JAPLKJ010000252.1 GCA_026388125.1 Elusimicrobiota bacterium | reverse complement strand
TCATATAGGTTCTGAACTCTTCCAAATTGGCTATTCCCTCTATCCGCATCCTCTCATCCCTCAGTGTTTTAAGCAGTTTGAAATGCGTATCGGCTATTATCCCGGGCAGGTCTCCGCCCCCCACAATTTCCAGCGCCTTTTTCACCCGTGGCTCGACTCCGAATATCAGAGAGGTCCTTATCCCGCCCATGCTGATCCCGTAGGCGTATATTTTATCTTTATCCACCTCGGGGAAAGTTTCAAGCAGGTCTATGCACATCCTCGCGCTGATAACGCCCCTTATAAGCATGTCGCTCACCTTGTTCAGCGGGCGGGAGGTGTCGGTGAGGGCTTCGCTCGGGGCGATGATGATAGCGTTGAACCCTTTTTTCGTGAAATGGGTCGCGGACCAGTCATCTATCTTCTGCGGCATGAAAGGCGGGAACACCAGGACCGTAGGATGCGGGCCGGGCTCCGCCGCTCTGTAAAAGATGAGTTGCTGCTTAAACTCCCCCAGCTGCCGCAGCGGGTCGCTGATAAGAAGCTCTATCTCTTCTACGGAATAGCCTTTATGCGCGACAGGAGTGCTTCTTGTAACGGAAAGAGCGTCCGCCTTCCGGTAATCGAAGAGCGGCAGTTTTTTTCTTGCGTCCTCAGCGGACAAGCGCGCCTCGCCGGCGCTTGCTGCCGCAGGCTGGGGGGCCGGGAGCTCTGTTTTCAGGCCGATGGAGCCAAACTGCTCAAGCGCGGTTTCAGCGCAAAGAGGCAGGTTAAAAGCCGCGGAAAGAATTGCGGATGCAAATACGAGGACAGTTTTATTCATGGCAGCTGCTTCCTGAATTTCTCGTCGTGCGGCGGGCTCTATTCTAGTATACCAGACGCCATCTGTAAGTCAAGGGCAGGCGGCGCGGCTGCGCAGGGGCCGCTCTTAACCGCAGGCCGCTAGTTCCCCGTTGGCTTGGCCCGGACCTTCGAGCCGTTCATTTTCTGGACGAGCAGCCACATTTTTTCGCAAAGTACTACGCCCGAAGCGGCGGTCCTGACCGCGGCAAGGTTCTGGTAATACTCGGCCGGCCGCGGCGACCAGTTTGCCTGGTCTTTTACCAGGCTTTTAGCGTCGACAAGGCCGGCGCAGTTCTCCTTCATTCGTTTCGCCGGCCGGGCAAAGGGGCCGGCCGCGGGCGGCCTGGAACCTGCCGGGACCCGCAGGGCGCAAAGTTTTTCCGCATCCGCCACGGAAGGCGTGTCGCCCGCAACTATCAGCTCGGCTACGGCTTCCAGCCCTTCTTTGATCTTGAGGATGTCCGAACTCTTTGTGCGCCGCATCAGTTCGGAGTCTATCTCCAGGAAAACGGAACAGTAGTCGGCAAAACCGGCTTTCATCTCCACGGGGCCCTTGGCAGGCACCGGAACCCAGGCTTCACATATTTTGTCGGCCTTTCTCACAAGGGCCGCGCCGCTTTCTTTTGACCAGGCGGCGCCGGCGGGTAACGTTAAAGCGAAACTAAGCAGGAGAATTTTGCGCATAAGTAAGGCTCCTTTGTCCGCCCTTCGGGTTTTGAATAGAACCGGAACTGGCAGCCAGCATAAACTGCAGTAAACATAAGGCCTGTTACCGCTTACCCTGCAAAAGCGCCTTACGCGGCTTGAACGCGAATTCCGCTATCCCGCTTTCAATTTCTATCGCCAGGCTCTGTTTCCGGTCGTTCAAAGGCGTACCGTGTCCAGAGCCAGAGAATACAAATTATCAACGCGTCGATAATGAGCGAAGCGACCTTGTAAAACATCTCCAGATCGCCGTTAGACCACACCACACCGGCATACTTGGTGTAGGCAGCACCGATAAACAGGCTGGGTAAGAAACCCCATGGGTCCAGACACCAAAGTAATTCCCCCAGCCCCGCGATCCCTCCCCAATATAAGATAAACAGGCGGTGCAGGACTACGGACACCACCCAGATAATGAACATCCGGCGCGTCCGCCTGAGCAGGCGCTGCGCCTCTAGTTCGGTTTCCACGCCGGCGGCGTACTCGCGCCGCAGCTTCTCCACCTCCGCCTTGCTGCCTATGATATAGTACAGCGCGTAGGCGAGCAGCACGAACATCCCGGCCGGCAAAAAGACGAGCAGAAGAGTTGTTTTGCTGAACATACCATGATTTTACTATTAAAATCTTTAGAAATATCCGGCGGCTCCCTGCGGTTAAACCGTTGGGGGCGGTGTTTACTGCATGATCATTGAAGGCAATTTCGTGTGCCGTATTGACAAACCGTACGCCTTTTGCAACGTCTCTTGACATGTCAAGGGGGGCGCTGTTATACTATAACTGACAGCATTCGGCAACAAGAGCTTTATGAAATATCCCCCTACGGTAAGAGCAGCCCCCGCCTTGTGCGCGGCCGTGTTCCTTGCCGCCGCGTCCATGGGCGGCGCGCCCGCCGCGCGCGCCCTGGAAACCGACCTCGGCGAAGAGGGCAACCAGGCGGTTTCGGACACCTTTACCGCGTATAAGACGGCTAATCCCTCCGGGGCCTGCAGCGCTCTCGGCGCCGGCAAGCGCGTGATAGTTACGGGTTACGGCCTTTTCGCAGGGCGCAATTATAATATTTCCGGCGAAGTGGTAAGCGCCATGGCCGATAATGATTTCTGGCCCGGCCAGTATAAGCATTTCCAAACCGCCAGGGCCGCAAAAAAATACGTTTACTCCCCCCGCATGAACCCGCAGGCCTTTTCCAACGGGGCCATAGTTTCCACCCGCAAAATGGTGCTGAACGGCGAAGACTATAACGTGTGTTTCATGGTGCTGGACGTAACCTGGGACCTGGCCGCCGGGATCCTTATTTATGAAACCAGCCGTTTCAAGCCCGAGATGATAATGATGACCGGCGGCGGGGCCCCGCAAGCCACCTTCGAAGGAGCCGCCGTTAACAGCGCTTCCAATGGCGAGGGCTATAAGTCCAACGGCGAAAAGAACTACGGCAACAGGCCCGAGTCCAACTGGCTGCTGGAGGATTACCCGGCCGGCAAGGAAATCAAGACCACGTGGAACGGCGCCGCGCTGGCCGCCGCCACCGCTAAAACAGTTTCTTACCTGGGCTACACCGTTTCAGGCCCGGCGGCCCAAAGCCCCAATAACGACTATCTCTGCAACAATATCACCTTCCTCGCGCTGCATGCCACCCAGTATGAGCTGCCTACCAAACTGGCCGGCAACAGGACGGCAGGATACAAGATCTCCCTGCCGGCGCCAAGGCTCCCCAAAAAACCCATAGTCGGGTTCTTCCACTTCCCGGATGTCCCCAGCCGCTATCCGGACCTGGCCGGTTACGGCAGCGGTATTTTCTGGTGGGTTAACGTCCTGGCTACCGCGGTACAGACAGCGCTGGGCACGCCGGCCCAAAGCATGTCAGCCGCCTCCCCTGTTTCCACAGCCGTGCAGGCGCAGCCCAACGCCGCCGATACGCAGGCCCTTAGCCGCATACAGAACAGTTCCTTTTAATTTTAATGTGCCCTGTCCGCGCTGAGAAGCTTCGCTGTCAGGTCTTATGCTCCGGCCCCATTGGCGGCGGCGGTCTCGAGCGGCAGAGGTCCCTTTTTCCCCTTAAGGCTGCCAGATTCCCGGAGAAGGTAGTAGTAGTAGCCCGCATAGTAACCCGCCAGGACAAAGAAGATCGAGAGCGTCGCCGGGTTCTGGGAGGCGGAGCTGAAGGAGCCAAACCCTCCGGCCGCGACTCCGGCGAGGCCGGACTGGCCCGCGGAGAAGCGCGCCGCGAAGCGGTAGAGGATGCGCCCGAGGAACAGGGCCGAGACCACCATGCCCGTATAGGTATGGGGAACATAGTAGAGCTTGCCGTCCTCTTCCTGGAAGCGCGTATGCCGGGCGGCCCAGACGGCGAGCCCCGCGCCGATGCCCAGCCCGGCGGCGCCGGCCAGCGCGCCGGCGGCCGAGAACAGGGCGTGAGCCAGCAGCACCGCGCCCGCCGCCGCGAACAGGCCCAGCCGTAACTTCAGGCGCCCGCGCCTCAGGAGCTGGCGCCCGAAAGTATGCCGGAAGCGGCGGTAAATGAAGAACAGCACCACCCCGGAGCTTACCGCGGTGCCTATCAGGTGGTCTATCTTAGCCACATCCCAGGTCATTGCCTTCCTTTCCGTTTATTGCTCGTGGCACACATCGCAAGCTCTTTCCCTGTTTCGCACTTCTCTCTGCCTGAAAATTTCAAAAAATCGCGCCACTTCCGTCAAGCTATCTATAATACCAAAAGTCGGGGCAGTTTCCAGAAATCTCGATAAAGCGCCGCCGCGCCCGGCAGTTGCCGGGCGTCACAAAAATTTCGGGAGCGCTTATTTCAGTCGTCGGCCGGGGCAGGTTCTATTTCATGCGAGTAGCACCAGAATATCTTATTAATTTTCAAAAACAAAACCGCCGGTCTTCCCCGGCGGTTCCGCACTTCATAGATCAAAGGACAGGGAACAGCGTCCCTTGCGGTCAGCGCACGGTGAGCACGCCTTTTTTTACGTCCACAAGGCTGGAGCGTCCCTCGCCCTCCCAGGTCTTTACATTGAAGCGCTGGCCGGGAGCCGCGGTAACCACCTCAAAAACTCCGGCGGTCAATGGCTCTCCGGGCCGGCAGACCAGGGGCTTGCGCGAAAGCCTGACGAACACCGCGTTGTTCACGCCCGTAACCATCGCCGCTCCGGATTCGTCCACCAGCACGGCGGTCTCCTCGTCAACGCCTATACCCCTGGCTTCGCCGGTCCAGCCGTCCTGCACAAGCCGGGATATAAAGACCAGCAGACGGCCGAGCCGGCCGCGCTGCGAAAAATGTGAATCAGTAATTATCCCGTTCAGCTGGGGGACCTCCAGGAAATCTTTTCCGAGCGTGACCTCCAGGGCGTAAGGATCTTTCAGCGCCTCATCGGAGGTAATAGTGTCGTGCAGCGCCTCGAACTGAAATTGCCCCAGGATGGCGAGCCCGGCGCTGATCCCGCCCACCGGGACCCCCCGCTTTATGGCCCGGTTGACCGCTTCCTGTACCAGGGTACCCTTCCAGAAACTCACGTATTCGGCCTGATCCCCGCCGGCGAAAAAGATGCCGTCGGCCTGGGCTATCTTGCTCAGGATGAACGGGTCGTACGCCGCCGTCCTGGCCGCGAAATTAAAGGTCTCCACGGAGTCCGCCTTGCCCAGCGTGGCGAACATTTCCTGCGTCCCTTCGTCCTCGTCCGTCCGCAGCACCACTATATCCCCGCCGTCCGCCCGGCGTATCATCCAGCGGATAGCTTCCGCGGAATCGTCAGCGCCGCCTTCCAGTATCGCTCCGCCCTGCGGGAACACTTTAGCGTCCGCGGGATCCCCGGTGAGCAAATAGGTGTAGTCCTTGCCGGCCGCGGCAGCGGCCTGCGACAGGCCTGCGAAGAACAACGCAGGGAGCAGCCATGGAAGTTTCAATTTTCCCATTATCAGATTATGCCGGATAAAACCAATCCCCGTAAGGGTAAAAGGACCCAACCCGCCCCAGTCTTTGTTCCCAGAAAACAAACCGCCGGGGATATTCTCCCCGGCGGCAAATGGGACAGCGCAGCGCGCCGCTTCCCTATTTTGACTTCGCAAGGCGGAACCCGATCTCGCTGGCGGAATTGTCGGAGCAGTAACTGGAGCGGTCAATGACACTCATAGCCACGGAACTGGCGCCCAGATCAAAAGGGCTGCCGCGCATCCCCCTCACCCGGCCCGGGACTTTACCTTCGAACGCACTGCCGTCGGCAGGCGCACCGTCGTAAGACTGACCGGACTCATCCTGCACCCACTGGTATACGTTCCCGGCCATGTCGCACAACCCCTGCGCGGTGTTCCCGGCAGGCTTCGAACACACGGGCATCGTAGCATCGGTGCCGCAGCCGCTGTCGCCGTTGCCGAACATCACGGCCTTGTCGCAAGTCGGCTCATCGTTACCCCAGGGGTATTTCTGGTCCCTGCCGCCGCCAGTAGCAGCGTACTCCCACTCGGACTCGCTGGGCAGCCTGGCGCCCTTGAACTTGGCATATTGATCCGCCTGGTGCCAGCTGACACAGTTTACCGGATGAGTCTCTCTGCCGGCCTTACCCCAATTGCAATAGCTGCCGGTCTTCGGTTCAGTGCACCTGCCTCTGGCGACGCATTCCGAGTATTGCTCAACCGTCACCGCTGTTTTCGACATTTCAAAGGTTTTAATGGCAACCACGTGAGCCGGTTTGGCATCTTCCAGCCCAATTTCATCGCCGTTGGTTCCCATAGTGAATTTGCCGCCTTTAATGGCGACCCACTCTACGGGTTTTGTAGACACACCTCTGACAACGCCGTCAACCGCAGCCGCTTTCGGAAGCGGCAGGCCCGCTAGATCTTCATTAATGACGGGGATAGCAGTATTAAATTCCCCATTAACAGCTACCGTGTCCTTCAGGTCCGCTGAAATATTCCTCTGTGGATTTGCCGCGCAGGCAAATCCCGGGACCGTTAAGATCACCGCGGCGAGTGTGTATTTTTTCCAGTTATTCATGATTCCTCCGTTAAACTCTTTATTTCTCCAGTGCTACAGATAGTTTACGGGAAACGCAACCAGCAGGCCAGAGTCTTTTGACTTACGTGAAAAACTTATACAAAACCGCAAGAATAGTAACTTTTCGCGCTCTATTGTTCGATTACAGGCAAATTTCTATACTTTCACGGTGCTTAACAACCACCACAGGGGGATCATTACCTATGGCTACAGTATTCTCTGCCGCACTTATCAAGGCCAGGAAAGAGGCCGGATTTCCTACCGCATACGGCTTTTATCACGACAACGGAGGCGCGTCCAGCTTCAAGATGTCTTACCGCACATATCTCTCGGTGGAGCAGGGCGAAACACTTCCGGCTTTTGAAAAACTGCACGCGTTCCTGCTCGCCCTGCGCCTGACACTCTCTACCCCGCCGGCTAATAAACTTGTTATATCCTGGCTGCAAACCATGGCCGGTGAAAAATCATATGATCTTGTACTGAAACCTCTTATTTCGGCCGCCACCGGCGGCCGGAACATTTCACCGCTCCATGAAGCCGCGAAAAGGACGTTAACACAAAAAAGATACAACATCACACCTGAGCAATTCCGTGCCATCCTAACCGACTTCGATACGTACCTGTGCAGCGTTGCCATGACGAACGATACCGGGGTCTGGTCGGCAGAAGACATGGCGAAAGACCTGAAACTTAAAGTCCCCGCGGCGGCAAAAGCCCTGGAAACCCTCGCCAAAGCAAAAATATTAAAAAGGGTGGACAAAGACCATTACAAATGTCCGCTGACAGACATTACGATGGTATATCCGCATTTGGGCTCCGTGGATCCGGAATTAAGAAGCAGGCTTCTGAGTTATCACAAACAATTAGCGGATTCCGGCAAACAGGTATGGAGCCAGGGGATAACCATACGGGCGGACTCCGCGGATTTTCCCAATTTTTTCCCGCTGCTGGAGCAGGATATGGAAACGGGAAGCAGTTACAACACAATAGAGAAAACCCCCACGACCGCGCTCTATAATATTGAGTCTAAAATAACAAAATTGCGGGATTTTTAAACAGCAGTAAACATAAGGGCTGCTATCGTTAGTCTTTCTCTTATACAGTAATTTTCTCTGTCTGAAAATCATCAGAAATACCGTTTCACTTCCGACCATAGTCGGCCTGCGGCAAATAAAAAGGACAGCCAGGTTTTCGCTGTCCTTTTTATTTACTGCGGTTTACTTTGTTATTCCCACTCTATGGTGGCCGGGGGCTTGGAGGTGATGTCGTACACCACGCGGTTGACACCGCGCACCTCGCTGACTATCCTTGAAGAGATCTTGTGCAGCAGGTCGTGCGGCAGCTTGGACCAATCGGCGGTCATGCCGTCCACGGAGCTTACGCAGCGCAGCGCTATGGTGTATTCGTAGGAGCGCTCGTCGCCCATCACGCCCACCGAGCGCACCGGCAGCAGCACGCAGAATGCCTGCCAGATCTTCGAGTACCAGCCGGCGGCCTGTATCTCTTCGCGCATCAGGCGGTCGGCCTCGCGCAGTATTTTCAATCTTTCCGGCGTCACTTCGCCCAGCACCCGGATGGCCAGCCCGGGCCCGGGGAACGGGTGCTGCATCAGCACCGGTTCGGGTATCTTCAGGCTGCGGCCCAGCTCGCGCACTTCGTCCTTGAAGAAATAGCGCAGCGGCTCTATCAGACCCATCTTCATTTTCGCCGGCAGGCCGCCCACGTTATGGTGGCTTTTTATCACCGCCGACGGCCCTTTCACGGACACGGATTCGATAACGTCCGGGTACAGCGTGCCCTGCAGCAGGTATGCCGCGTCGCTGATCTTTTTGGCTTCCCTGTCGAACACCTCTATAAAAGTATGGCCGATTATTTTGCGCTTGCGTTCCGGCGAGGTAACGCCTTTCAGCCGGCCCAGGAACAGCGCCGAGGCGTCGGCAATTTTCAGGCTGTAGCCGAACTTGTCGCGGAATACTTCGGTCATGCGCTCACGGTCGCCGGCGCGCAGCAGGCCGGTATCCACGAAAATGCAGCGCAGCTTTTTGCCTATGGCCCGGTGGGCCAGCACGGCCGCCACCGAGGAATCCACGCCGCCGGACAGGCCGCAGATAACGCTTTTCCCCCCGGCCTGCCGTTTTATCTCGGCTATGCTGCCGGCCAGGAAAGAAGCGGGCGACCAGCGCTCTTTATAGCCGCACACGCTCCGCGCGAAATTTTCCAGCATCTTCGTACCGTGCTCGGTGTGGTGCACCTCGGGGTGGAACTGCACGGCGTAAAGCCCCGCTCCCGGATTCTCCATGGCCGAGATATCCGCCGAGCCCGCGCGCGCCGTAACGCGGAAGCCGGCCGGCACTTTCTTAACCTCGTCGCCGTGGCTCATCCACACGCTGAAGCTGCCTGAGATGCCTTTAAATATCGCCGAACCTTTCAGCACGGTGAGCCGGCTCAACCCGTATTCGCGCTTGGCCGCTTTCGAAACTTTGCCGCTGTGCTCGTGCGCCAGCAGCTGCATGCCGTAGCACACGCCCAGCACCGGCACGCCCATTTTATAAATGGCGGCATCGGGCTTGGGCGCGGACTGGTCGTAAACGCTGGAAGGCCCGCCGGAAAGAATAATTCCTTTCGGCGCCCGGGCGCGGATATCCGCCGCGGGGGTGCTGAAAGGAAGTATTTCACAATAAACCCGCAGGCTGCGGAGCCTGCGGGCGATAAGCTGGGTGTACTGGCTGCCGAAGTCGAGAATTAGAATTTGATCCATAAATCGAGTTCTAACCGCGGCGCGCAAGGGCTAATGTTTCAAGGCCCGTTCAGGCAGCAGCGGTTCAGGCCGCATCTCTATCTTTTTAGCGATGAACTGCAGCTTCGCGTCCTCTATCTTCAGGCCGTAAAGCACGCCGTTGACGGCCAGCAGCCAGCGCGGCGCGGCCTCTATTTCGCTGTCCTGCGTAAGGGAATAATAGTAAAGGCCGTCGGAGCCCTGGCGCATGGTCACCGTGCCTTCTTTTTCAGTGAGCGGCTCAAGGTTGCGGATAAGGGCGTAGGTAACGGCGTCGCCGAAGGTAACGGAAGGGCTGGAGGAATAAAGCAGGTCGAACAGCTCGGCCATTGAAGTCTCGGCCGAGCCGCCTTCCCAGGCGAGCTTTATCGCGCCGTCCTCGTCTTTAATGGCCAGCTTGGTACCGGCGTAAGTGTAATTGACGCCTTCTTTCAGCAGTTCTTCTTTCCACACGCCGGCGTGCCCCACGGTGCCGCGGGGCTTGATAGAAAGATAAACGTTCCAGCCGGCGTCGAAAACCGGCGTTACCAGGAAATCCTGCCCGTTGATCTCTACAACTTTGGACGCGGCGTCGCGCGCGGCCAGCAGTTCCAGCAGCCCCGCGCCGCCGATAACCTGCTGCTCGGCCTTGGGCGCCGGCGCGGCCAGAGCCGAGTAGAAAGCACCGTTCTCTTTGGAGGGGCGGTCGAAGTCCAGCGCGGCGGCCGGTACGGCCGCCAGCAGTGTTAGCACCGCGAAAAGTCTGATCATAGGATTTAACCTCGGAATACCCGCTGCACCGTCTTAAGTCGAAGGGTGTTCCCATTATCCGCCTTCCCTGTCAGTCACATTATAACACTTTAAAACTGCCCGGCCAGAGCGGCCTGGCCGGCCGCGCGGTTATGATACAATTACACTTACGGCGCCGTGTTCGAACGCGCCGCACAAGAGAGGAAGCTTATGTTCAAGGTCAGCAAAACCGTCACTTTCGCCTACGGCCACAGGCTGCTGGACTACCAGGGCAAATGCGAGAACCTGCACGGCCATAACGGCCGCGTGGAATTAACGCTGAGCGCACGGACGCTGGGCAGCGGGAAAATGGTGGCCGATTTCACCACGGTAGGCGCGGCACTTAAAGGCTGGCTGGACGCCAATTTCGACCATAAGGTGATACTCTGCTCCCGCGACCCCCTTATCAAGGCCATGAAGGAACACGGGCAGGAATATTTCATAACGCCGGACAATCCCACCGCCGAAGTTATGGCCGAGCTTATTTTTAATGAAATGAAAAAACTGGGCCTGCCTGTATGCAAAGTTAAGTTCTGGGAAACCGACACTTCCGTGGCCAGCTATAAAGAGGATAAGTAAGGTTCGTTCTGCCGGGCAGAAAAATACCGGGTCCCGCAGGGGGCCCGGTATTTTTATATAACGGCAGCGCGCCGGCCGTCAGAGTACGGAGTCGGCTCCCTCCCGCGGCGCCGGCTGGGGCGCGGGCGGCGGCTGGCTGGGGTCCACGTTGGGGTCGGGGAACGGGAACCAGAACGGATACGGGTTCGGATAAGGGTACGGATACGTAAGTTTATAGGAGGGGTCGATATTGTGCAGCGTGACGCCCTTAAGCACGCCGTTGGGCGAGCAGAGCAGGTCGGGGTTCTTGGTAAGGCCTTTCAGTTCCTTAAGACAATCCACCGGGGCGTTGGAAGCGGCGCCGGAACACAGCAGCGCCGGATAGTCCGCCAGGCCTTTGGCAGCTTTGAAGCATTCAACCGGGGCGAGCGTAGCCGCGCCGGAGCACAAAAGCGCGGGATAATCCGTTAACCCTTTGGCCGCCTTAAAGCAGTCTATGGGCGCCAGGTCCGCGGCTTTGGCGCACAGCAGCGCCGGGTATCCGGTAAGGTCCTTGGCCGCTTTGAAACAAGCCAGCGGCGCGTTGGACGACGCCCCCAGGCAGAGCAGCGCCGGGAAACCTGTAAGGTCGCCGGCCGCCTTGAAGCAGGCCGCGGGGGCGGCGGCTTCGCGCGCTCCGGCGCAGAGCAGGGCCGGGAACCGGGTAAGGTCTTTCACCGCTTTAAAGCAATCCACCGGCGCGTTGGACACGGCGCCCGAACAAAGCATGGCGGGGTAGCCGGTAAGGTCTTTGGCCGCGGTGAAACAAGCCGCGGGGGCGGCCGTAGCGGCGCCGGCGCAGAGAAGCGGCGGGAATTTAGTAAGCGGGCTTGCGGCTTTATAGCAGTCGGCTGTGCCGGAAAAACCAGCCGGCTGCGGCACGGGCTCGGCCAAAGGCGTTGCCGCCTCCAGCGCCCCGGCCGTGATGGCCTGTTCAAGGCCGGGGTCGGCGGTCTGTCTTAAGACCTCGGCCGGCAGGGCCGCGCCTGCGCGGGCGGCCAGAAAGGAAAACAAACATAACCCAAACACCCCATAGAACTTTATCATACCGCAATTATATATAAATTCCGGAGAAATAATGCGGGCGGAAAGGTCCGGGCAGGGGTCAAACGGCGGCAGGGGCAAGCTCCCTCGGAAATACCGGGGGAGTTTTTTTATTCAGCAGCGCTTTTATCTCGGCCGCCAGGTAGAAGCTGCCGGTTATCAGCAATGGGGCGCCGTTCTTCAGGGCCAGACGGCGCGCCAGCGCGAAAGCCGCGGCGGCGCCGTTCTTCGAATGAGCGGCGTAACCGGCCGCCCGCCCCAGCCGGGTCAGTTCCTCCGGCCGCCGGGCCCTGGGCGAAGCCACCGCGCTGAAAACCAGCGCGCGCGAGCCGCCGCCGATTATCTTTAGAAGCTCGCCGGCATTTTTGTCGCCCATCAGCGCGGCCAGCGTTACCGGGCGCGCGAAGCCGCCCTGTTCCAGCGCGGCGAACAACGCGGCCATGGCCGCCGGATTATGCGCCCCGTCAAAAATTATTTCCAGCCCGCCAGTTTTAACAAGCTCGAACCGGCCTTCCAGTTTGGCGGCGGCCAGGCCCGCCGCGGCGGCACCGCAAGGAATACGCACGCCAGTACCCCGCAACACATCCACTACTTTCATAGCCAGCGCCGCGTTGGCCGCCTGGTAGGAGCCCTTCAAGGCCAGCGGCGTACGGCGGCGGGAAGCGCCCTCCCGGTAGAATACTCCGGAACCTTCCACAAAAAATCTTCCGTCCGGCGCGGCCAGGGAAAGCGGACTACCCATAGCGGCCGCGCGCCGTTTAATGATGCCCAGCGCTTTGCCTTCGGCGGAAGTCACCGCGGGACAGCCGGCTTTTATAATGCCGGCTTTATGGCGCGCTATACTTTCCAGCGTACCGCCCAGAGCGGCCGCGTGCTCCACCGAAACGTTGGTTATCACCGCCAGCGACTTTTTAAAAACGTTGGTGGCGTCCAGCCGCCCGCCCAGGCCCGTTTCAACAACGGCGAAGCGGACCCTTTGTTCGCGGAACCACAGGAAAGCTATGGCCGTTAGGTATTCGAAATAGGACAGCCTGAAGCCGTAAGACTTCACCGCGCCGAACAGCCGGGCAAAGTCGGCCTCCGGGATATTGCGCCCGTTCAGGCTTATGCGTTCGCGCGGGCTGCTTATATGCGGGCTTAAATAAAGCCCGGTACGGCGCCCGGCGCGGTTCAAAGCCCCGGCCAGCATGGCGCACACGCTGCCTTTGCCGTTGGTGCCGGCCACGTGCACGGCGGAAAAACTGTCCTGCGGGCGGCCCAGCGCCCTGAGCGCGTTACGCACGGGGGCCGTGGAGAAAGTGCAGCTCGGGGCCAGCGCGTTAAGATAAGCCAGCGTCTCCTTGTAGTCAGCGGGCAGGCGGCGCGCTCCGCCGGGGGCTCCGGGGCAGGCCCGCAGCAGCCCGCTCATGGCCGCGCCGGTAACAGGGTGGCGCAGGCGCGGGGCTATTTCACACAGCGGCGCCAGTACGAAAGGCCGCTCCTCCAGTTTCGGGTGCGGCACGTTCAGCCCGGGCTGCGCGATAATTTCGCGGCCGTAAAAAATTATGTCCACGTCTATGGTGCGCGGGGAATTTTTAAATTTCCGGCGGCGCTTCAGCGCTTTTTCCACGCCCTGCGCGGCGCGCAGCAGGGCCTGCGGGGAAAGGCTGGTTTCAACCTCGGCCACGGCGTTGTAAAAATCCCCCTGGGCGGTGTAATACATGGCCGGGGTTTCGTAAATGGAGGAAGTTCTTAGCAGCTTGCAGCTGCGGGAGAGCAAGCGCAGGGCTTCCTGTATATTGCCCAGCCGGTCGCCCAGGTTCGAACCCAGCGCCAGGTACGCTTTCATTTCGCGGCGGCCGCCTTTTTCAGCGCGTTGGCCACGGCCATGGCCTGCGCGGCTTCCCGCACGTCGTGCACGCGCACGATATCGGCCCCGTTCATTACGCAGACGGTGCAGGCGGCTATGGTGCCCGGCAGCCGCGCGGCCGGTTCGGACGGGAACAGCGCGCCTATGAACGATTTGCGCGACACCCCCACCAGCAGCGGCAGGCCCAGGTCCTTGAACCGGGCCAGGCCGGCCATAAGGGCAAGGTTGTCCTGCAAAGTTTTGCCGAAGCCTATGCCGGGGTCCAGTATGATATCGTTAACGCCGGCCAGCTTCAGCGCGGCGGCCCGGCCCGCCAGGAAAGCGTGAATTTCAGGAACGACACCGCCGGCGTAGGCCGGCGCCGCCTGCATGTCGCGCGGGCGGCCCTGCATATGCATAACTATGGCCCCGGCCCCGGCGGCGGCGGTTACGCGGATCATGCTTTCGTCGGTGAAGCCGGTGATGTCGTTTATCAGGTCCGCGCCCTCGGCCAGGCAGGCGGCGGCCACTTCGGGTTTGCAGGTATCTATGGAAACAGGCACGCGGAGTTTTTTTACTATGGCGCGCAGCGGGCCCAGCAGGCGCGCCAGCTCCTCGGCCGCGCTAACCCCGGCGCTGCCCGGGCGGGAGGATTCCGCCCCGATATCGATAAGGTCGGCCCCCTGCGCTTCCATTTCCAGCGCGCGCACGGCCGCCGCTTCGCCGGACAGATATTTGCCGCCGTCGGAAAAAGAATCGGGGGTAATGTTCAGGACCCCGCAGAGCAGGGTACGGCCGCTTTTATGATCAAGTTTTTTAACGGGCATTTTTCTATCCGCTGCCGGGCGCCGGCCGGACTGCGGACGGAATAAGTTTAGCAAAACCGGCGAGGGCCGGCTATTTTGGCAGATTCGGGCCGCGTATCCCCCGCCGGACCTATAACCGGGTGTACCAAAGACCGCGTATCTCTAGGCCCAAAGGCCGTGGGAAAGCCACCCGCGCGCTGCTAAACTATGTATAGCTTTACGGAGGATAAATGTTTAACAAAGCCCTGTTCCCCATTCTGATGCTGGCAGTTCTCGCCGCGGCCCCGCGCGGCGCCGCGGCTTTCGATTTTATAACCTCCGGTGAACCGCTCAAGTTCACCGAAGTGAACGTTCCTAAGGCTCAGGCCCCGGCGGTAGCGGCGCCCAAACTCTGCAAACCTTTCCTCCTTTCCATCTCGGTAGGCGGAGTGGACGAAACCGTTATCCTGGAACGCGCCTGCACCCCCGACAACGCCCCGGTCTGGGCGATAGTCGTGCAAACGGGCGGCCTCCGCCCGGTTTCAGTTAAAGTTTCTTCGGAAAATTATCCGGCAGATAAAGCGAAGCTGGAAAGCCGTATTAAAAGTATGGTGGTGGACGGCATAAGCCGGGCTGACGCCGACTTCATAGTGACGAAGACAGGCCCTGCGCTGAAACTGGCCGCAACAGCCGCTCCGGCCGAGCAAACCAGACTGCTGGCCGACGCCACGGAAGCTTTAAAAGCGCAGTTGACCAGGCCTTAGCTCCGGAATTTACATAAAGAACGCGTTCCAGCTAACCACGGCGGGGCATGAAAAAGCCCGGCGTATCGCGCTCGATAAGCCGGGCTTTTCAGCGGCGGGCGCTGTTACTTCACGCCGTACAGATAAGTCACATAATCGTGCCAATGCACGTCCTTGTCGAACCGGAACTCGCCGTATTTCCCCTCGAACAGCCCCTCCAGCTTCGCCTGCGCCACGCGGGTTTCCGCCGGCGGCAGATAGACGGAAATGCCGCGGCTTTCAGCCATGGGGCGGCCGAGGCGGTTGTTGCCCGTGGCCTTATTGTCTATCACCAGTTCCTTATCTATGAACTGCTGCAGCGCGGCGGCCTTCTGCCTGAGCGCGGCCGCCTTGCCGTCGTTACTTTTAAGGCCGGCCGCCATCAGCCCGGCGTACTGGTGCAGGTCGCCGTAGAAAGAAATGCTCATCTTGGGATCGAGCTCCACCCCGAGCATATCGTAGCGGATCACGCCGGCGCGGGCGGCCCTGAGCGCGCCGGCGTCGTTCACCTCTCTGGCCAGCGCGCTGAATTCAGCCAGCTTCGTTCCCAGGTCGCCCAGTTTCGCGGCGCGGATGGCCGAAAGCTGAGTGCCTTTCTTCATCGCCTCATAGAACGCCTTATAAGCTTCCACCGTAAGGATGCCCATGTCTTCCGCGCTCAGGGCGGGCTTTTGAGCCAGCACGCCGAGGATGAGATCGTAGGGGTAGCCCGTCCCGGGCACGGTCTCCTCGGAGCCGACGATCACCGACGCGTTGTCTTTCACCTCGAACGCCACCTCGGCCATCTGCATCAGGCAGGCGTCGTAAGCCAGCACGTCCACGCGGCCCGCCTCTTTAAGGATATCGCCTATCTGCCGCGTCCTTATGAAGTTACCGGTCTCGTCGTCAAAAGAAATTCCTTTCCGCTCGGCTTTAGGCTCCTGTCTGGCACGGAGGTCCATCCAGCCCGAACCGTGGTCCCACAGCACCAGCATGTACTTCCTGGCGGGATAGCTTTCCTTGGCCCATTTAACGAAACTCACCACGCGCTTATAGTCGCCCATGTCCACTACCGGCGCTTTCTGTACTATCGGTGAGGTTACCACCATATCGTTCTTATCTTTCTTGATGTACAGCCGGCGCGAGCCGGTCCAGTTCCCGTCCATATTCGTGTCGCCGGCGGCCTGGCCGTTCATACGTCCTAGTTCCACTACGACATTTATATTGGCGTCGGAACCGACCTTCTCCATCTTGTTGACGTTATAAAGCCCGGCCAGTTCAAGGTTGTTCTTGCCGTTGAGGAACACCATTATGGTCCATTCCTTCACCTTGGGCGCCGCCGACTTGGTATTCACCATGTCCGGCGCGGACACCGCGGCCGGGGCCGACTTGTAGGAGACGCCGGCGAAGTTGAATTCCAGCGCCCGAGAGAACGGCGCGAGCCCCGGGATAAAAGCCAGTAAAGCCGCCGCGGCAAATACTTTTCTCATAAAGCCTCCGTAAGGTCCGCTGCTATAGTCTAGCAGAAACCGGCGAATTGGCAAGCCCTCCGCCGCCGGGCGTAAAAAAACCCGGCCTGCCTCACGGGGCAAGCCGGGTTTTCCGGTTCCGGCGGCCGCTTATTTTACGCCGTACAGGAAAGTCACGTAGTCGTGCCACTTCGCGGCTTTGTCGAATTCGAAGTCGGCGTATTTCCCTTCGAAGATATTCTCGAGCTTCTCCTGCGCTATGCGCACCTCGGCGGGCGGCAGGTATACCGAGATGCCGTGGCTCTCCGAAAGAGCGCGGCCGACGCGGTTGTTGCCGGTGGCCTGGTTATCGATCATCACTTCCTTGTCGATATACTCCTGCAGCTCGGCGGCCTTCGCCTTGAGCGCAAGGGCTTTATCGTCGGTGCCCTTGAGGGCGTTGGCCAGCAGGCCGGCGTACTGGTGCAGGTCGCCATAGAACGAGATGGCCATGTTGGGATCGGAGGCCGCCCCTATCATGTCGTAGCGGATCACGCCGGCGCGGGCGATCTTGAGCGCCTCCACGTCGTTGACCTCTTTGGCCAGCGCGGCGAACTCGGCGGTCTTCACGCCCAGGTCGTTCAGCTTCGAGGAGCGGATAGCAGAAAGCTGCCCGCCCATTTTCTTCCCGGCGTTGTTCATCGCGTCGTAGAACATCTTATAGGCTTCCACCGTCAGCGCGCCCAGCTCTTCGGCGCTGAAGGCCGGCTTCTTGACCAGCGCGCCAAGGAAGAGGTCGTAGGGGAAGCCCATCCCCGGCACGGTCTCCTCGGAGCCCACTATCACCTCCGCGTTGGCCTTAACTTCGAAAGCCACCTCGCCCATCTGCATCAGGCAGGCGTCGTAAGCCAGCACGTCCACTTTGCCGGACTCTTTGAGAATGTCGCCTATCTGCTTGGTGCGGATGTAGTTATTGGTCTCGTCGTCGAAAGAAATGCCTTTCCCCTCGGTTTTAGGCTCCTGGCTGACGCGGGGGTCCATCCAGCCGGAGCCGTGGTCCCACAGCACCAGCATGTATTTCTTGGCCGGGTAGCTGGTCTTGGCCCAGTTGACGAAATTCACCACGCGCTTGTAGTCGCCCATGTCCACGGTGGAGGAGACGTGCACCACGGGGGAGGTTATCTTCTCCTCGTCCTTATCTTTCTTAATGAACAGCCGGCGCGAGCCGGTCCAGTTGCCGTCCAGGTCGGTGTCGCCGGCGGCCTGGCCGTTCATGCGGCCCAGTTCCACCACGATATTGACGTTGGCGTCGGAGCCGACTTTCTCCATCTTGTTAACGTTGTACAGCCCGGCCATCTCCAGGTTGTTCTTGCCGTTGATGAACACCATGACGGTCCATTCTTTTACCTTGGGCGCGGCCGAGCGCGCTTTAACGGGAGCCGGGGCTGACACGGCCACGGGGGCCGCTTTATAGGAGCTGCCGGCGAAATCGAGGTCCATCGCGCCGAGGGGAGCGAAGCCGGCTGCGAGTATCAGGAAAGCGGCCGCGGTGTTGCTGTTTTTCATAATGCCTCCGTAATGTACGTAGCTATAGTTTAACAGAACCGGGCGGTTCGGCAAGTCCGCCGGGACCCAGAACGGCGGAAGCAAAGGGCCCAGGCCGCATAGGCCCTAAACCGGGGAAATATCGGGCCTTAAGCCCGTTGCGGGCCCCCTCGGTTTCTGGCAAACTATACCTGTAAGGTTTCTCAAGGAGGCAACTACGCATGAAAATAATAACCTCGGCGTTCGCGGCGGCGGTCCTTTCTTTTTCAGGTAACATTCCCCTCAGCGCAGCCGGAACCAACGCGCTTTCCTCCGCTGGCCTCTCCCTCACCAACATAGAAGTGCCGGCCCCGGTGGCCCCCAAGAACAACCAGTGGCTGACCCTGCGCAAGATAACGGTGAATACCGCGCAGCCTGACATGAACGACACCCTTGTCGGCCTGGTCAAACACGGCGAAAATATAGACAAAGTGGTGAAAGAGCTCACCGAAGGCGGCTTTAAGGCGCAGGCCGTGCAGGACAATTCCGGCGGCTACCTGGTGCTGGTGGACGTTACCGGCCTGGACGCGGCCGACTACGCGGTGGGCCTGGCCCGCTACTACTACATTGCCGAAGTAAGGGTAGGCCAGAAAGTGCACAACCAGCTGTTCGGCCTGAACAACAAATCCGCCTTCGCCGTGAAGCTGGGCACCATCAAGGGCGGCATGAACCATAGCCCGGTGGACGTAAAGTTTAACAAGCTGGACTGGACCATAACCGGCGGCATGAACAACAGCCCCGTGGACGTGAAGATAAACCACGAGGAAAAGACCATAACCGGCGGCGCCAACCTTTCTCCCGTAGACCTGAAGTTCGTCTGGAGCCCTGAAGAAGTTACCGTGGAAGGCGGCGCCAACCACAGCCCGGTGAAATACACCGTGAACTGGAAAGGCGGCCTGCTGGAGGGCTACTCCAACAACTCGCCGATGCGCGTGGAATTCAACCTGGGCGAAGGCTACGTTGACGAAACCATCGTAACGCTGAAAGGCTACGCCAACCACGCCCCCGTGGAACTTACCTATAACAAGGTCAACGGCCACATAGGCGGCGGCATGAACAACAGCCCCGTGGACGTGAACCTGGTGAACTGCGACCTTTACGACTTCCTGCAGTACTTCTTCCTGTTCCTGAAGTAATACGCGAAGATATACGGGCAAAGAACCCTTCCGTAACCCGGAAGGGTTTTTTGTTGCCCCGCCATAGAACCAATAATATATAATGTCAGGACAATGAAAAGACTGGTTTTCATCCTGTGCCTGTGCGCTTTCCTGCCCGGCCCGGCCGCGGCCGGTTGGTGGGCGGAGAACGATTACGGCACAGGTTCCAACGGGTTTAAAAAGGACTCGCTTACCGTTTTCACCGACCTTACCCGCGGCGTACTGGCGGGCGCCGGGGGCTCCTTCTACCGGGACACCGCCGGCTACCGCGAAAAAGTTTATTCTTTCCGCCTGCCGGTACTGTATACCGCGAAGAAACATATCTATTCGCTGACCCCGTTCCTCTACCCGGTTTCCCCGGCTGCGCGCTCCGGGGCGAAAGGCTTCAGGGCTTACGTGCAGACTTCGCTCACGGAGCCGGGCTCGGAGAACTATTTTTACCTGACGGGAGCCGCGGCGCTGGCCGGGCAGACCGCGAAACTGGCGGGGCTGCCCGGCAGGAAAAACTTCACCGAGACCGCGCTGGAAGTGCAGGCGGAGAAATCGTATTACGGGCAATTTTACCTGCTGGCCTCCCTGGCGGCTTTTTCAAAGTCGGGCGCGGCCACCAACAGGAACCTGGTAACGCCCGCGCTGGACCAGTCCGAAATGGCCTATCTGGGGACGTTCCGCCAGATCACCGCCCTGCCCGACTGGGTGGCCACGGCCCAGATCACGCGCAATATGAAACCGGAATATGCGAGCCACCTTTACATTGGATATAGTAAAATATCCTTCAGGCAGGCGCCCGGGGCCAACTCGGTGATCGGGGGCATGAAACTGGAACTTTCGCCCAAGACCACGCTGGACCTGGCGTACAATTTTTTCAAAATGGAAGACGCAACCTGCAAAAACTATTATAAAATACTCTTACGGACGGTTTTTTAAAGGGTGAAATGATGATAATGCAGTCGCAGGAAAGCCTCGAGATGCTGGTGATGGTCTCCCGCCTGCTTTCCTCAAAACTGGACATCTCGGAGCTGCTCACCACCATCATGCGCCTGGCCTCGCGCGTAGTGGGGGCGGAGCGCGCCTCGCTTTACCTGCTGGACGACAAAGCGCAGGAGCTGTATTTCGACGTGGCGCTGGGCCTGCCCGAGGACGTGCAGCAGATGCGCTTCAAGCTGGGCGAGGGCGTGGCCGGCACCTGCGCCAAGGAGGGCCACTCCACCATCATCAACGACGTGGCCGCCGACCCGCGCCACTCCAAGAAAGCCGACTCCAAGAGCGGATACACCACGCGCTCGCTGCTTACCTGCCCGATGATAATCAAAGGCCACGTGATAGGCGTGGTGCAGGCCATCAACAAGGTGGACGGGGATTTTTCGGAGACCGACAAGAATAATTTCGAGGCGTTCGCCTCCCAGGCCGCCATCGCCATAGAGAACTCGCGCCTTTTCTCCTCGGTCAAGGAAGAGAAGCGCAAGATGGAGATAGTCTTCAAACGCGTCAAGGAAGGCGCCATCCTGACGGACGTGGACGGCGAGATAATAATACTCAACGATTCGGCCAAGACCTACCTGGAATACGATAAATACAAGTTCACCAACGTGAAGGCGGCATTCCCGGATTTTTCGATAAAGCCTGGCATAGACGCGGCCATGGCCACCGAAGAGGTGGCCTTCAGCTTCGAGCTTTACCGGGAAAAACCCAAAAGGTTCTATCTCAGCGGCACGGCCATCAAGCTTTTCGGCGAGGACAAGGACGGCAACGCGAAAGTGGAAGGCCGGCTCTGGATACTTTCGGACGTGACCGCCCAGCGCCTGGAAGAGCGCATGGCGCGCAATTTCCTGTCGCTGATCTCCCATAAGTTCAAGACCCCGCTGGCCTGCATAAACGGCTACGCGCAGATACTTAAAGAGGAGGCCCAGTCGAAAAATCTCCCGGAGATGATAAAAAAATCCTCCGAGACCATTTTCGGCCAAGGCCAGAAGCTCAACGATCTGGTGGAGGGCCTGCTGGATTATGTGACAATAGACAGCATGGAGCCGGCCGCGCTGGACAGGATAAGCTTCGAGGCCACGCAGTTCCTGGAAGAGGTGGCCGCCGACGTACGGGAACGCTCCGGCGCGGACGCCAAGCTTACGGTAAAAGTGGCGGCGCCCCCCGCGCCCGTGCCTCTGAAGGCCGACCGCAAACTGCTCGCCGCCGCTGTAAAAGCCCTGGTGGATAACGCCATAAGGTTCAACACCGGCGAGAACCGGCTGGTGATACTTTCCGCGCAGTTGAGCGAAAACAGCGTTTTTATTTCCGTGGGCGACAACGGCCCCGGCATCCCCGGCGAAGAGCTGGAGAATATTTTCCAGAGGTTCTACCAGGTGGAGGATTCTTTCACCGGCCAGGTGGCGGGCTGGGGCCTGGGCCTGGCGCTGGTAAGGAAAGTGGCCGAGCTGCACGGCGGCCGGGCTTTCGCCAAATCACAGCTGCAGAAGGGCTCCGCGTTCACGCTGGTGCTGCCTAAATAAGCCCCGCCGGCGCAAAAAAAGATCCCCGCAGTTATTCACGGCGGGGATCTTTTTATTTAAACACCGGCCGTTACACCAGTTTATTGTCGGAAATAAGCTTCCTCAGCTCGTTGATATCCGGGCTTATAACGTAAGGCTTGCCCACGGACTTCATGGCGCTCTGTATGTCTTTGAGGCCGTTGCCGCTGATAAGCAGCACCACGGATTCGCTGCTCTTCACCTTGCCTTCTTTTACGGCTTTCAGCAGGCCGGCATAGGTGGCGGCGGCGGCGGGTTCGGCGAAGACGTTGGAGCCCCTGGCGATGCGCGGGATGGCGTCCAGGATCTCCGCGTCGGTCACGCTCACCGCGAAGCCGCCGGAATCCTTTATGGCCATCACCGCGGCCAGGCCGTCGCGCGGCACGCTCACGGAAATACTGTCGGCTATGGTCTTGCCCGAGACGGGCTGTATTTCCCCCCCGCTTTCGAAAGCCCTTTTAACAGCGTCGGAATGCTCGGCCTGCACCGCCACCAGCTGCGGCAGGCGCTCGATAATGCCCAGGCGGTGGAATTCCACGAAGCCTTTCCAGATGCCGCTTATGATGTTGCCGTCGCCCACGGACACGAAGACCTTGTCGGGGGTTTCCCAGTTAAGCTGTTCGCAGATCTCGAACGAGCAGGTTTTCTTGCCCTCGCGCGTCAGCGGGTTAATGCCGGTGCTGCGGTTGTACCAGCCGTATTCCTGCGAAGCTTTCAGGCAGAGGTCGAAAGCGTCGTCGTAGGTACCTTTCACCATTATCACGATGGCACCGAAAACCAGCAGCTGCGCCACTTTGGCCGCCGGCGCCGTCTCCGGCACGAAGATCACGGTCTTCATGTCCAGGCAGGCGGTGAGGCAGGCCAGGGAGGAAGCGGCGTTGCCGGTGGAGGCGGTAGTAATAACCTTCTCTTTCAGCTCCAGCGCGCGGGCGGTAACCACGGCGCTGGCCCGGTCTTTAAAAGAGGCGCTGGGGTTGCGGCCGTCGTCCTTTATATAAAGGTTAGGCACGCCGCACTCGGCCCCGAGCTTTTCGGCGCGGTACAGCGGCGTCCAGCCCACCTGCACGGGCGGGATGTTCTTGATGCTGGTCACAGGCAGGATGTCCAGGTAGCGCCAGATGCTGCGCTCGGGGTTATCTTTCAGGACGTCGTAATTCAGCCGCTTCTTTATAAGGTTATAATCGTAAAGCACCTGCAGGTTGCCGCCGCAGGCGTCGCAATTGTACATGGTTTCCGGGAATTTATGGTCCTTGCCGCAGCGGATGCATTGTAAAGTTTTAATTTTTTTCATAGTTTAGAAAACAAGGATCGGGGGGGGGTGAAAGCCGGGGGCCGGGGTTACGGAGTTCTTTCTAATAGACTCCCGACCCTCGGCTTCCGGCTCCGGGATCTTATCCCGGGATAACCGTGGTGCCGGCTTTGCCGGAGAGCGTTTCCTCGAACAGCTCGGTCTTGGAAATATAAGCCACGCTGCCGCCGCCCTTCACGAACTCTATTACGGCCTTTATTTTAGGCCCCATGGAGCCGGCCGGGAAAGGCGGAGGCTTCTGGTTGTAGATGGCTTCCAGCTCGGACACCTTTATCACGCGCAGGCTTTTCTCGTCGGGCTTCTGGTAATTCAGCTTGGCTCCGTCCTCGCCGGTGAAGATGGTCAGGCTTACTTCCACTTCCTCGCCGCGGGCTTTAGCGCGCTTCATCAGCATGCAGCCCAGCAGGGCGCTGGCCAGGTCCTTGTCTATCACGGCTTCCACGCCGGTGTACATCTTAAGGGGTTTCTCGCCCTTGGCCGGCTTGGTGAACTTCACTCCGTAGTTGGTGGTATAGATCTCCTGCCCGTCCTTTATTTCGGGCGTAACTTCGCGCACCGGGATGCCGCCGCCGCCCACGGTTATGGGCACTATGCCTTTATCCAGCATGGCCTCTATGGCGTCTATTTCCACGATGTCGGTGGGCACCGGGGACGGCACCACGCGGCGCCAGATCTCGTTGCCTTTCTCGTCCTTCTTGTACATTTTCATGGCCCAGCCGTCTTTTATGCGCTGAAGGGATTCTTCCTTGTTATAGGAAGGGCCGATGTACTTGGAGGGGCTTTTGAAATCGGGGTCGTCACGGTCCACCACCACCTGCGTAACAATGCCGGCCACTATATTGTCTATGCCGCGGATGTTCAGCTCGTTGTTGAGCTGGGCCAGCATGTAGGACATGGCGCCCTGCGTGTCGGCCACGCAGACGTCCAGCGACAGCGGGAACAGGGTAGGGCGGCACATCTCGGCGCGCATCAGGATATTGCCCACCTGCGGGCCGTTGCCGTGCGTCATCACGTACTTATCCTCGGGGTGCTTTTCGAAAATATCGGCCACCAGTTTGCCGGTGTCGGCGGTGCGCTGCCACTGCATGGCGATGTCGGGGTTGATGGCCTTGCCGTCCTTGTCTTTAAGCCCCACCGGGGCAACTTCGTTGCCGCCGAAAGCGAAAATCCTTATTTTTTTCATTTGGTCATACTCCCCTGTTGTATTTTCTGCAGTGATTCGAACATCGCGAAGCGCAAAGCGTTGGTGAATCTTGCGGAGTCCTCCGGGCTTTTATCCAGGCTATGCAGCAGCCGCAGCGTTATTTCAAGCTGCACGCCTCCGGCCGAGGAACGATTCACTATATTATTATCCGAGGAACCCCGCAGGCGCAGGCAGGGCGTTTCCGCGGCGAAACCAGCCGCTTCCAGCCGCATGCTCACTAGCCGGGCCGCGTCCTCGTTCTTCCCGCCCACGCAGACATAGCTGCCGCGGTCCGCCTGGGCGTGCAGGGAGATACCCAGCACGCTGGAGGTGGCCAGCCTCACCGCGGCGGGGTCGTCGAAATGGGCCGCGGTCACGTGCAGCCGGCCGCTTTCGCGGCCCAGCCAGCCGTTGAAGATATAAAGGTTCAGGTCTTTGTCGGCCAGGCGCCTGGCCAGGCGGGCGGTGCCGAACTCTATGTCGCCGCCGTGTATGGCGAAAACAGTTACCGGGGCCGCGCGGTCGTAAGCTTCTGCGGAGTAATCCCGCCCCGCCACGTTAGCCGCCCGCAAAGCCGCCAGGTCGGGGTAAACGTCCTTCCCGCGGCGCAAAGAGGCCTCATTAACGGAGCAGCCGCACAGGGCAGCGAAGAAAAAAAGCGACAGAATACGTTTAATAGGCATAACTGGCCGCGAACAGGCCGGCTACATATGATATAAAAAATCAGCGACCCGATGCTTTCCCCGGGCAGGGAACGCTTCCGTATTTCTTCTTTATATAACCCAGGGTAGAACGCGCTTGCAAGAAACCGGAATCGGCCTGCAGCGCCATGTTCAGGCTGCATACCGCCGCGCCGATATCCCCTTTCTGCACCAGCGCTACTCCCCTGGCGTTATACAGCACCGCATCGCACAACCCACGGTCTATTCCCCCGGAAAACGTCTCAAGAGCCCCGGGGATGTCCCCTTTTTCCTGTAATTTAAGCCCTTTCAGCAGCACTTCGTGCACCTGTTCCGCCCGGAAGATACCGGCGAGCACGTTTTTAGCGCTGTTCCGGGTAAGCCTGTAAAAACCGGCGGTTACCGGCACCGGGTCCATGAGCTCATCCGCATCGCCTGCCCGCCCGCTGTGCCAGATAGTATAGAAAGCGTGGGGGAATTTTTCCTCCATGAAAGTGCCTGCGGCAATCCCGGCGGGCCAGGTTTCCTCGGACGTCCTGCCGGCCGCGGCCGCGCGCGGGGGCACGGCTTTCCGCAGGACCTGGGTTGACGGGGATCTGTACGCCATTACGCATTGCTCTTCGCCGGCGCCGGGCCGCGGGGAAGGGAAATACCTGTCGAGCAGCGCCGCGCGGACGTTCTCGAAGGGATAGACGGCCACGCAGCCCGCAGGCCACGCCAGGCGCGCTTTAACGAGAAACTGCCATTCCCGGTCGTTGGTGCGCAATTCCCCGTTCAGCGCGTAAGCCGCCCGGAGGTTGGCCGCGGCATAGACCGCCAGCAGCGCGGCGCCGGCGAAAACCGCGTATTTCGCGGCCGCCCCGCGGCAATAGCCCAGTACCGCGTCCGCTGCGCCGCCGGCCGCAAAAACGAAAGGGAGGAAGAAATACAGGTCATGCCGCATAAAATGCAGCGGATACAGGTCCAGTTTCATATAAACGGCCGAGAAACACAAAGCCCAGATGAAGGTCCAGGCCGCCCAGAACCTGTGCCGCCCGCTGCCCGGCGCTGGTTTGCGCCCGACGAATACCGGGAGGAACAGCAGCAGCGCCGCCGCTGCGGCCAGGGCCGGCGGCAGGCCGGAGAAGACCGAAACGTTCTTTTCCCCTATGTGATAAACGAAATTGGAAATTATTTCAGCCGCAGAAACCAGCTTGCGCGCCGCAGGCCCGTTATAGTGCACGGCCGAAACCAGCCAGCCGGTCCAGCCTGCGGCCAGCGCCAGGAACAAGCCCCAGGAAACGGCCGACGCCGCCGGCCGGCTCCGCCACGCCGCGGCCAGCCTGCCGCGGAAAGCCGCGCCGCCGGCAACCAGCGCAACGGCAAAACCCGCCGCCAGCGCGGGCAGGAATTCGAACCGGGCACCCAGCACCCCCAGCGCGGCGCAGCCCGCCCAGGCGAGGTTGCTCCAGGAAAGCTTTTCGGAGAACAGCAGGGCCGCCAGGGCATAGACCCCGGACAGCAGGAAGAAGACATTGGCCAGCGTCGAGGAGAAAGTTCTGGCGTTGAGCAGGGCCAGGAAGTTAAAAAGCAGCAGCAGCCCCGCGAAAGCGCCCGCGGCCGGGGCCGCGCCGGTCCTTATCAGCGCCGCCGCCACCAGCCCGGCGTCCAGCGCCAGCAGTACGGCGTTCCTGACCGTATGGGCGCCCAGTTTTCCGCGGCCGGCGGAGTCGGTGAACAGCTTTACCGGCACCGCCGACAGCTCTTTCTGCGAGCTGAACGAGAAACTCTCAGCCATGAAGCCGAAATCGTGCTCGTTATCGTACCCGCCCCGCAGCGGTATGCGCGCTCCGGCGGCGAGGATAAAAAGCACCAAAGCCAGGAATATCCCCGAAACGGCCGCCAGCCGCCGCGGCGAGAACACCCCGAGATCCACGAACATTTCGGAAAGACAGAAAAAAACATTAAGGATCAAAAGCCCGGAGGAAAGCGCGACGATAGCGACATCCATGATAATTGAAGTATAGCAAAAGACCTCCGCGGGCGGTAACAGCCGTTCCATCAGGCCGTTCCATCAGGGCGCCGCAAAAATATATACTGTCTACTGGACGAGCGGCGGATACAGTCATGCCAGATAAATTCATATATCTTGATAACGCGGCCACTACCCGGCCGGACGACAGGGTTATCGAACTGATGGCCGGCATGGACCGGGATTGCTACGGCAATGACGCGGCGGTGCACGCTATGGGCGTGGCCGCGGCTAAAAAGGTGGAGCGCGCCCGCGTAATTATAGCCGGCAGGCTTTCAGCGGAGCCGGACGAGCTGATCTTCACTTCGGGCGGCACCGAAGCCAACAATATAGCCATACAGGGCGCCCTGGCGGCGGCCGGCGGAAAGAAAAACCATATCATTATCTCGGCCATCGAACATCCCAGCGTGATCAATCCCGCGCTGCGGCTGAAAATGACCGGCGCGGAACTTACGCTGATAAAGCCGGGCGCTAACGGGGTAATAGCCCCCGCGGCGGTAAAAAAGGCCCTCCGGCCTAACACCGCGCTGGTTTCAATAATGCACGCCAACAACGAGACCGGCGCCCTGCAGCCCATAGCCGAAATAGGCGCCCTTTGCCGCGCGCGCGGCGTGCTGTTCCACAGCGACGCCTGCCAGAGCTTCACCCGCGCCGGACTGAACGTAAAAGAGCTGAGCCTGGACCTGCTCACCATTAATTCCCATAAAATACACGGCCCCAAAGGCGTCGGCGCGCTATATATAAGGAAAGGGGTACACCTGCCGCCCCTTATGGACGGCGGCGGCCACGAGCGCGGCCTGAGGCCCGGCACGCGCAATTGCCCCGGTATAGCCGGCTTCGGGCTGGCGGTCGAGCTGGGCACGGCCGCCCAGGCGGAGACAGTAGAGGCCCTGCGCGACCTTTTCTGGGCGAAGCTTTCCCGCGCGGTGCCGGGCGCGCGGCTTAATTGCGCCGAGGCCCCGCGGCTTTGCGGCATTTTAAGCGTAACCCTGCCCGGCATAGCCGGCGCGGCAGCTTTGATACAGGCTTTAAGCGCGAAAGGCATCTGCGTTTCAGCGGGCTCGGCCTGTTCAGCCGGCAAAACCACCCCCAGCGCGGCGCTGCTGGCCATCGGCCTCGGCAGCGCCGAGGCCCTGCGCACCATACGGATAAGCCTGAGCCGCTTCAATACCGAAAAAGAAATTCTGCGTGCCGCGAAAGAAATAGCCGCGCTGGCGAACAAGGGACAGAACTGACATGCCCGCAGAGAAACTGGACATGTCCGGCGTACCCTGCCCCGCCAACGCGGCCCGGGCCCTGATGCGGCTGGAAGGCATGGACCCCGGCGCCGTGCTGGAAATAACGCTGGACGACGGCGAGCCCGTTACGAACCTGCCGCCGGCGCTGGAGCAGGAAGGCCACACTATTACCGCCCGCCGCCGCGAAGGCGCGAAATGGGTGATAACGGCGAGGAAAAGCCAATGACCGAACCAAAGATCTGCCGTAAATGCGTGCTGCCCGAAGCTCCGCCGGAGATAACGCTGGACGCAGACGGCGTCTGCAATATCTGCGCGGACTACGCGAAGCAGACCGCGGCCGCACGCGAGGAAAAGCCGCTGGAGACCGATTTCACCAAGATCCTGGCGCAGCACCGGGGCAAACACGAATACGACTGCCTGGTGATGTGCAGCGGCGGCAAGGACAGCACAGCTTCGCTGTATTACATGAAGACCCGCTACAAGACCAAGCCGCTAGCCTTCACTTTCGACCACGGCTTCGAGACCGAGGACGCGCTGGACAACATTAAGAAAGCGGTTGAGAAGCTGGGCGTGGATTTCATGCTGTTCCGTTCGGACTTCATGCACGACATGTTCGCGAAAATAATCAATACCGGTTCCAAGGCCGTGATCTGCCACCTGTGCTCCATCTGGTACATGGACCTCACCTTCAAGATGGCCGCGCGGTTCGACATACCGATAATAATCGCGGGCTGGACCAAGGGGCAGTCGCTGCGGCAGCCGGCCATGACGCGCTGCGCCTGCAATATCACCGCGCCCGAATTCGCGCGCATGGGCGCGGCCACCAAGGAGTTCATAGATAAGCACGTGCGCACGGACCCCAAGTACAAGGATTTCCCCGCCAGCATGGAGGAAGTGCTGGCCCGCGCGCAGAAGCGGCATAAAGCGCTGGTGCTGTCGCCGCACTGGTTCCTGCCTTACGATTCGCAGACCTACGTGGAGACCATCGAGCGCGAGCTGGGCTGGAAATACCCGGCCCTCAGCTACCCGGCCAAGTCCACCAACTGCTATCTGAATTTCATCTCGGCCTACAATTCCATGAAGAATTACGGCTACACCCACTACCACGTGGAGATGAGCAAGCTGATAAGGGACGGCGCCCTGACCCGCGCCGAGGCGCTGGAGCTGCTGAAGATGGATTTCAGCAAGGACTTCCTGAACAAGATAGCCGCCCCGCTGGGCTGCAAGATAGAATAACTATGGGACACTCGCACGACCACGAACATGAGCACGAACACGGGCATTCCTGCGGCCACGCGCGCGGCCACAGCCGCGGCCATTCGCAGCGCAAAGCTATAACCACGGCATTCATCATAACTGCCGGCTTCATGCTGGTGGAGGCGGCCGGCGGCCTGCTTACCGGCAGCATGGCGCTCTTGAGCGATTCCATGCACATGCTCACCGACGCCGCCGCGCTGGGGATGAGCTTTTTCGCGTCGCGCCTGGCCGGCCTTAAGCCGGATTCCTCGCGCACTTTCGGCTACCGCAGAGCGGAAGTGGTGGCGGCGCTGGCCAACGCCCTGCTGCTCTGGATACTTTCCGGCTATATGCTGCGCGAGGTTTATGAAAGGTTCCATAACCCCGTGCCGGTGCTTTACGGCCCCATGCTGGTGGTGGCCGTCCTGGGGCTGCTGGCCAACATCGTCTGCGCTTCGATACTGCACGGCCACAGCGGCGAGAATATCAACATCCGCGGCGCTTTCCTGCACGTGCTCAGCGACCTGGCCGGTTCGGTGGCCGCCATCATAGCCGGCGTAATAATTTATTTCACCGGCTGGTACCGCGCGGATACTATAGTTTCCCTGCTTATCATAGGGCTGATACTTTTCAGCTCCACCCGCCTTCTGGGAGAGGCCTTCCACATACTCATGGAAGGGGCGCCCAAGGACCTTTCGCTCGGCACGGTAGAAAAAGAACTGCGCGCCATAGAGGGCGTCTCCGACGTGCACGAACTGCACGTCTGGAGCCTTTCTTCCGGGTTCAACGCGCTCAGCGCGCACCTGGTGGTGAAGGACCCCGCCAGGCAGCAGGCCGCGCTGAAAGCCGCCACCTCCGGCGTGGCGGCGGGCTTCGGCATAAAGCATTCCGTTTTCCAGGTGGAGAGCGAGCCGGTAGAGAATTCCTCCTGCGACATCTGCGCCTGAGCCGCGCGCTGCCCGGAGTTCCCCCGCATGAAAAAAGACGAGATCTTCAACAGCGTAAGCCACATTGTCGGCGCGGCGCTGGCGCTGGCCGGGCTGGTGGTGCTGGCGGTAAAGGCGGGGCTGCGCGGCGACGCCTGGCGCATCGCCAGCTTTTCCGTTTACGGGGTAACCCTTTTCCTGCTGTACCTGTCCTCGTCGCTTTACCACAGTACGGGCGGGAACGCTAAAAAGCTGTTCCGCACCATAGACCACCAGGCCATCTACCTGCTGATAGCCGGCACCTACACGCCGTTCATGCTGGTAACGCTGCGCGGGCCGTGGGGCTGGTGGCTGTTCGGGATCATCTGGGGGCTGGCAGTATTCGGCATAGTGCTGGACGCGGTGCACGGCCAGGGCCGCCGGGTGCCGCAGCTGGTGATCTACCTTCTTATGGGCTGGCTGATAACCGCGGCGCTGGGGCCGCTCGTGCGGGCGCTGCCGGTGTGGGGCGTTATCTGGCTGCTGGCCGGCGGCGTGTTCTATACTTCCGGCGTGGCTTTCTACGTGCTGGACAAGCGCTTCCCTTATTTCCACGGCATCTGGCACCTGTTCGTGCTGGCCGGCAGCCTGTGCCACTACTTCGCCGTGCTTTTCTATATTTAACAGCTTAATTGGAACCCGCTTTATTTCCGCGGGGAGCCTATCATCTTTTCTATGTGCGCCAGCAGCACGTCGTTGGAGCGCGAGAACTTCTCCACGCCGTCCGTTTCCAGCGCGGCCAGGATAGCGGGGAAATCCACGCCCACCAGCCCGAGCTGCGCGAAGTAGGCCGCCGCGCCGGCCAGCCGGGCCTTGAGCGGGGTCCTGACCGGCATGCCGTGGTCCACGAAAGCCTTCAGCGCGGCCTCGGGCAGGGTGTTGACGGAGTCCGGCAGCAGCAGCGCGTCCGCGTACAGCGTGTCCTTGTAGGCCGGGTTCTTCACGCCGGTGGACGCCCAGAGGATGCGCTGCTTCATGGCGCCTTTTTCCCGCAGCGGCTTGAACTCTTTGCTGGAGAAGATCAGCGAATACATCCCGTAAGCCACCAGCGAATTGGCGATGGCCGCGCTGCCCCTGGCCGCCAACGCCAGGTCGTAGAGCTCCTCGGTCTCAAAGGAATCATCGGAATCCAGCAGGGTCTCCAGCTCGATGTCGGTGGCCGTATCTATGCGGCTGACGAAGAAGCTGGCTACGGAGGCCAGCGCGTCCACGGGTAGCTTATTCGCCGCCCGCCAGGCCAGGGCGTCAACGTAAGCCTGCACCACCTCGCCGTACCGCTCGGGCGAGAAGATCAGGGTGAAATTTGTATTCACGCCTTTTTTTAACAAGGCGTTGCCGGCCTTCACCCCCTGCGCGGTGGCCGGGACCTTTATCATCACGTTCCTGCGGGCCAGGGCCGCGAACAGCCGCTCACCCTCGCTGACGGTCCGCTCCTGGTCATAGGCCAGCGCCGGGTTCACTTCCATGCTCACGAACCCGTCCGCCCCTCCCGTGGCCTCGTAAACATCCTTAAAAAGATCGGCGGCCAGCCGTATATCCTCCAGCTCCAGTTTCTCCAGTACGGCTTCCGCCTTTTCGCCTTCAGCCGCCAGGCGCCGCATATCTTCGGCGTAAGCCTTGGACTTTGTCATGGCAGCCTCGAAGATGGAGGGGTTGGACGTTACGCCGGTCACCCCGAGGTTTTTTTTCATTGCGGCCAGCGTTCCGTTAGCCAGCATCTCCCGGCTAAGGCTGTCCAGCCAGAGACTCTGCCCCGCAGTTCTAATTTCTTTTAAAATATCCATGAATAATAGTGACACACAACTTAATTCGGGCGAATTAAGTTGTGTGTCACCTTATTTATCAGTGCCCGAGCGTGGCCACCATCACGGCTTTGATGGTGTGCATGCGGTTCTCCGCCTGGTCGAAGGCGATGCAGGCTTTCGATTCAAAAACCTCTTCAGTGACCTCGATGCCGTTCTTCAGGCCGAACTGCTCGGACACCTGCTTGCCCACTTTGGTGTCGGCGTTATGGAAAGCCGGCAGGCAGTGCATGAACTTCACGTTCGCGTTGCCGGACTTCTTCATGGTGGCGGGGTTCACCTGGTAGGGCTTGAGCAGCTTGATGCGCTCAGTCCACACTTCCTTCGGTTCGCCCATGGACACCCAGACGTCGGTGTGGACGAAATCCACGCCCTTCACGGCAACATCCACCTTATCGGTAACGGCAATGCGGGCGCCGGAGGTCTTGGAGATCTCCTTGCAGGCCGCTATCAGCTCCGCCTCGGGCTGCAGGCCTTTCGGCGCGCCGATGCGCACGTCCATGCCCAGCAGGGAACCGATCACCAGGAGCGACCGGCCCATGTTGAAGCGGGCATCGCCGAGGTAGGCGTAGGAGATCTTCTCAAGGGGCTTCGAGCCGTGCTCCGTCATGGTCAGCACGTCGGCCAGCATCTGGGTGGGGTGCCACTGGTTGGTCAGCCCGTTCCACACGGGCACGCCGGCGTACTTGGCCAGCTCTTCCACTATCTCCTGGCCGAAGCCGCGGTATTCTATGCCGTCGTACATCCGGCCCAGCACGCGCGCGGTGTCCTTGACGGTCTCTTTGTGGCCCATCTGGCTGCCGGAGGGCTCAAGGTAGGTAACGTGCGCGCCCTGGTCGTGCGCGGCCACTTCGAAGGCGCAGCGCGTGCGGGTGGAGGTCTTCTCGAAGATCAGGGCGATGTTCTTGCCGGTCAGGCGGCGCTGCTCGGTGCCCGCGTATTTCGCGGCTTTTAGGTCTTTGGATAATTTCAAAAGGAAAACCAGTTCTTCTTTGGTGAAGTCGAGTTCTTTGAGGAAGTTCCTGTTGCGCAGATTGAATCCCATTTTAATTCTCCTTTAAGGTGATGAAAGATAAGCGTTCAGAACGTCTTTTAATTCTTTTATTCCGCGGGAAGACTCCCTGCGAATATTTACATTATACTTTTTTGCTTTATCCAGCACCGCCCGTGCCGGTATTTTCCCGGCGTCTTTTTTATCTAGCTTCAGGATGCCGGCTGTATCTTCTTTCTTCCTGCCGAAGACATTCAATACTATAACTGTGGCCCTCTTCTTCGTTTATTTCACCGCTTATTTGTTTTATCCGGAGATTTGAACGCGCGCAAAAGCCCGGCATAATAAGCCGCCTGTTTCAGGTCGCCCTGTTTGGAATAGATGTTCTCAAGAAGATAATATCCGCCCGTGTAGCCGGGGTTTAGCCGGAGCAGCTCCTTAAAGCACGCTTCCGCGTCTTTCAGCTTCCCGGTCTTAAAATACAGCAGCCCCAGGTTGAAAGTCGCGATATCAAAATCAGGATTGACCTCCAATTCTCTGATAAATTCAGGTTCCGCTTCTTTGTACATTTCCTTGCCCATATACAGCTGGCCCAGGTTGTTGTGTGTTTTAGGCGCGAGCGGAGCCAGCTCTATCGCTTTGAGATATTCCTCTTTGGCTTCCTCAAAGCGCCCGGTGCCGGCATAGATCAGCGCAAGTCCGTGATGGGCCAGGTGATTGCCCGGGTACAGGGCGAGGGATTTCTTATAATAAGGCTCGGCCTCCTTGAACATGTTCTTGGACCTGTACGTGGCCCCGAGATTGCTGAGCGCCAGCGCGTCCCGGGGATTCAGTTCGACCGCTTTCAGATATTCCTGGTGCGCTTTTTCGATCTCGCCGTTATCAAGATACAAAGTCCCCAGGTTAGTGTGCGCCGTATATAAGCTGGGAGAATTCTTTACCGCGTTCTGCACGAAACTCAGCCTGTCCCTGAAGTTCTTGCTGTGGCTGAAAGCCAGCGCTCCGAATACCGCCGTAAGAAGCAGGCCGGATGAAAACAGCCTGCGATTGCTGTCAGTGGTAAATTTTGCCGCATCCGTTTCCAAAAATAAAATAATAACCCCCACAAGAGGCAGATAAAGTCTGTGCTCGCAGAAGTCGGCGTTCATTTCAGGATACGGGCGGAGCAGGGAGGGCAGCAGGAACAGCAGGAACCATGCCCCCCCGAACAGGACGAAGGAAGTTCTTTTGTTCTTTGAGACGAACAGCAGAACGCCCGCGATAAGAATTGACAGGCCGCCGTACAGGAACGAGGTGTCGCGCATTGTGGGCATAACGGCCAGGTTGAACGGCAGAATGGTTTTGCCGGCAAATTGTATTACGGCGGGCAGATTCTCCGCAAAAGACCGGAGCGTCTCCGTGAGCGGTACGTGCAGGGGGTTGACCAGCGCGTGTTTCCTTAACAAGAACCAGGCGAGGCCCGTGCCCAGCCACCCGTAAGCGAGATATTTTTCCTGTTTAAAGAATAATTTCTCTCCGGCGACAGCATGGAGATAGAGTGAAGCCGCCAGCACCAGCGAGAGAGAGGACTCTTTCGTAAAGAGCGCGAGCGAGAAAAAAACAAGGTGCGCGAAATAATACCTTGTTCGCTTCGTTTCATAATAAGCGATTAAGTTTATAAAAGCGGCAAGCACAAAAACCGCCAGCAAAGAATCATTCCGGCCGGGAATCCAGGCCACAGTCTGGGTCAGCACGGGATGCGCGACGAAGACAAGCGCGGCCATTAACGCTGTTTCGCGCTTGTACTTCAATTTTGTCAGAAGGACAAAAAGCAGACAGGACGCCGACAGGTGCAGGAATAAATTCGTGCAGTGATAGACCAGGGGAAGTTTGCCCCCGAGCTGCGCGTCAAGCATCAACGAAATGGTCATAAGCGGCCGATAATAGGTTGAAGGAGAATGCAGAGCGGCGAAGACTTCCTGGTTGAACGCGTTAAGGATATTGGACAGATGGCCTATAAAACCGTAATTATCCAGTATCAGGGCCGTGTCGTCCCAATACGTATAGCCGAAACGCAAGGTCTGAAAATAAACGAGAAAACCGGTTACAACAACAGCGGCGAACGCGTGCCAGTTTTTAAAAAGTTCTTTTGGCGGGAGAACAGGGCTATGTTTCTGATTCAGACCTTTTTTTTTCATATTTACCGCTTTGTTAACTTACTACGACCCCGGAAGAGCCCAGCAGAACAATGTAGTAATTTGACAGCACCACATACACCGTGGACAGCAGTGAAACAACGGAGAAGCACACAAGCAGCAGGTAGCCGAAATTATAAAGGACGGGCGGACGGTTATCGCCGGCCTCCTCCGCCGGGTTAATTAAAGCCTTGCGTTTCGATTTTACGGTCTTACTGCCTCCGGCAGCGAAAAACCGCCGCAAGAAGTTATCCGCAGTCCGATTATAGAACATGAGGAAAAAAAGCGGCGCGTAAGGGATAAAATACCGGCCCTGAACGCCATTGACATAATTCTGGCCTACCGGGGTCCAATCCAGATACATGGCAGTTTCTACAATGGCGACACCGGCGGCGAGCAGGCATGCGGGTATCAGTCTGCCTTTTACCCCCGTTCTTATGCCATAGCCGGACGAGAGCAGGGCTGTTGCGAGCAAGAACCACAAATACAGGTCGATGTGCCAGGCCGGCAAAGGTCTTATCATCCAGCCTAAAATGCCCACAAAACTATCCAAATAGGATGTTCTTAAATAGATAAAAACCGTCTTGAACATGATTCCCAGGTATCGGACGGGATTATTCAGGATAAATTTTTTTTGT
>JAPLKJ010000137.1 GCA_026388125.1 Elusimicrobiota bacterium | reverse complement strand
AGCGTGCCGTCGAGGTCGAAGATGGCCAGCGTGGACCTGCCCGCCGCCGTGCGTGCTTGCACCGCGCGCACCACCGCTTCCAGGGCCGGCGCGCCGCCGTTATTTCCGCTGCGCTTGGTTCTTTTCATGGCGGGTCTCCTCCGCTTATTTCTTTCCAGGCCCGAGGTATGTCCCCGTATAGCCGTCCAGGTAATATCTCAGCGAGCCGCAGTCCACGGTCCAGATCAGGTTGAACCCGGAGACCGGCGAGAACGCCGTGCTGAAGCGCCGCAGTTTCATGGAGATGACCGGGTGGCCGGCGGCGCAGTCCGCCGGGGTCCTGCCCAGCACGAAGTCGCTGTCCTTGAAGATCAGCGGCAGCGGCTCTAAGCCTTTGAAATTCCCGTACCGGCCGGTAAAATCCACCTCTTCGATGCTGGTCTTGTTCTTGCAGCCGCCGAAGGTCATGCTGTTGCCGCTGGTCGTGGCGAAAACGTAGGTCCAGCCGTCGTCCGGGCTAAGGCATTTGGCGCTGCCGGTCCTGTCCGCCAGGGCCTCTATCAGCATCAGCTTCGCTCCCTGCTGCTTGCGGCGCACCGTGTCCGCTGCCAGCTTTACGTATTTTCCCGCCGTATCGGTGCCTTTCAGCGCCTTGGCCTGGAGCTGTCCCGGCGCGGCCGCCGCGGCGGCTCCCCAGTGCTTTTTTCCTTCGCAGTCAGCGAATACTTTCGCCTTGCCCTGCGAGACGGTCCAGTAGCAGCCCGCCGGGCGGCCGTCACCGGCCGGCAGATAGGCGGCGGTCATGAGTATGCTGCGGTCCCTCGCGCTGCCGGCGCCTGTAAATACCTTCTCCCGCTCCAGCATTGCCAGTACCGCCCGGGAATCCGCGAAACGGGCGGGGAGCGCCCTGGTCGGCTCTTCAGCTATAGCCCGCGGAAAATGTTTGGAGGCGTTGATGAAATTATTGCCGCAGGTGTTCACTAGCAGCCATTCGGCGGTAGCACCGGAGTAGTACTTATATTGCCAGATGTTCGAGAAGGACTTCCCTATGCAGGGGATATCTCCTGCCGGGTCCGTGAAGCCTTCTACCTCCACCAGTACGGCCCCTGGCACCCGGAGCTGCGCTTCCCCGGCCGCGGTACCGGTACCTTCCGCGTTGGCGGCGGCCGCGGCCGCAGCGGAGAAACCCGGGAGGAGGAGCAGCATAACGGCCGTGGAGACCTGAACGAAGGCCGTTCTTCCGCCGGCGGCCTGCTTTTCGAAGACGGGCGCGAACAGCCGGCAGAAGGGGCACCAGGCCGAGTAGAAAAGCGCGAAGCAGTCCCCCCCGGCCTCGACCGCAAGCCGGAAGTCAGCGTCGTTCTCGATGTTTTTTATCCCCATATTGCCTCCCGGCCTCCGCTGCCGCCGCCGTCCGGGTCCTGCCGGAAAAAGTCTCGTGGAAGCGCCCGCCGCTAGCGCCCGTCCGCGCCGTGGGTGCGCAGGTATTCCAGGGCGTTCTTAGCGGCCTCCTGGTGGGCCTCTTTCTTGGTCTTGCCCGTTCCCAGGCCGAGGGTTCGTTTCCCCAGATAGACCCTCACCGTAAAGCGCTTGTCGTGCTCGGGGCCCTGTTCTTCCATCAGCTCGTAATCCGGCGGGTGCTTGTAGCGCTTCTGTATCTGTTCCTGCAGCCCGCTCTTGTAGTCGGCGTCCATGTCTTCCGGCGCCTGCGTGGCCAGCCAGGGCGCTATAATGGCTTCCACCGGCGCCAGCCCGCCGTCCAGGTACACGGCGCCCAGCACCGCTTCTATGGCGTTGGCCAGGATGCTCAGCCGCCCTTTCCCGCCGCTCTGGTACTCGCCGGCCCCCAGGAACAGGTGGTTGCCCAGGCCCAGCGCGGCGGCCCAGCGGGCGAGGTTCGCCCGGGATACGATCGCCGATTTCGCCTTTGAAAGGAAGCCTTCGTCTTCGGTAGGATGAGTGCGGAAAAGATAACAGGATACGACCAAACCCAGGACGCTGTCGCCCAGGAATTCCAAGCGCTCGTTGTCCGCCGGCGAGCCCCGCTCGGCCGCGTGCGACTTATGAGTCAGGGCTTCCTCGAGCAGCTTCCCGTTTTTGAATTTGTATCCTATTACTTCTTCAAGAAAAGCCACGGCCCGTCAGTCTTTCTTCGAGGCTTTGTCCTTGATATAGGCTACGGCTTCGCCGACGGTCTTGATCTTCTCGGCGTCTTCGTCGGGGATCTCAACGTCAAATTCCTCTTCGAGCGCCATCACGAGCTCGACGGTGTCGAGGGAATCGGCGCCGAGGTCCTGCACGAACTGGGCCTTCTCGGTGACTTCCGAAGAATCCACGGCCAGCTGCTCGATGATTATTTTCTTGACTCTTTCTTCCAAGTTTTCGGTAACTGCCATTACGTTGCCCTCCTGAAGTATTATTGCTGCGCTAAGATCACATGTACAGCCCGCCGTTAACCGCCAGCACCTGCCCCGTTATGTAGGAGCAGTCCCCTCCGGCCAGGAACAGCGCGGCTTTCGCCACTTCCGCCGGCTCGCCCATGCGGCCCAGGGGTATCATCTCCGAAATCTTCGCCTTCGCCTCTTCCTTCAGCCCGTCCGTCATGCGGGTGCGTATGAAGCCCGGGGCCACGGCGTTGACCAGCACCTGGCGCGGCGCGAACTCGCGCGCCAGCGATTTCGTCAGCCCTATCAGGCCTGCCTTGGAGGCCGAATAGTTTGCCTGCCCCGCCTGGCCGCTCTGTCCCACTACCGAAGAAATGTTTATGATGCTGCCGGCGCGGGCTTTCAGCATCGGTTTCGCCGCGGCCTTCGCCATCAGGAACGCGCCCTTCAGGTTCACGTCCATCACGGCGTCGAAATCCGCCTCTTTCATGCGCAGTACCAGGTTGTCCCGGGTTATGCCGGCGTTGTTCACCAG
>JAPLKJ010000034.1 GCA_026388125.1 Elusimicrobiota bacterium | reverse complement strand
TCCTCGGCCAGCAGTTCGGCGTAGCAGGCCCAGCCGTTGGCCACCATAGGCTGGCGGGAAACCCGCCGTATGCGGGACGGGTTGGACGAGGCTTCGAAGTTGCGCAGGTGTATGCCCGGCATTATGGAGTAGGCGGTAAGCAGCTCCACCTGGGCGTAGTTGAAGCCCGAAGCCAGCGCCTTCTCGCGGGCTTCCGCGGAGGCGGTATCGGGCGGCAGCAGCACGAAAAGCTCGGAGATGCGCGTATCGTCCAGCGCGAAGGCCGGCGCGTAATAGACGTACGGCAGCACGGAAGCCATGAAATTGGGCATCTGCTTTATCAGCAGGCGGGCGCGGGGGAACTCCACCACCTTGTGTTCGTCGAAATGCTGGTAAGCCCGGTCCATCTCGTCCTGGAAGACCTTCAGCACTTCGCCTGCGGGCGGGTGGTCCTTGGGCAGCTTGTCCAGCACGCCTTTCCAGCCTTTCTCTTTCGCCGTCAGGGCGTCCACGGTCAGGGCTTCCCTTTCAAGTTCTTTGAGCGAGGTCTTGAAGGCTTTTTTGGAGTGGCTGTAGGCCGCGCCCGGCGTCATATCCAGCCCGTGCAGGCGCTCGAGATAAAAACCGTAGACGACTTCGCCCGAGCTCAGGTCGCCGTCGGAAACGGGCAGGATGTCCTTTTCGAGGAAAGCGGAGTAGCGCGCGAAAGCGGCCTTGGCCTTCTCGATGGCGTCGTCCACCTGCGCTTTCAAAAGCGGGTCATAGCGGGTATAGGCCCTGAAAACGGCCACGAAGTCGGAAATGTAGCTGATGCAGTCCGATGACTGCTTTATCGCCTGCCGGGTCCAGAACTCGGGAGGCTTGGTAAGATTGCGTTCCGCCTGCTCAAGTTCTCCAGCTCGTAGATGTCCACTTCCAGCATGTGGTTGAGCACTTCGTAATCCAGCCGGGACGCCGGATACATCGACCCTTTGTTTATCTGCAGGAGCTTCGCGCGGAGGTTGCGCAGCGTCTCCAGCTGCTTGGCCTCGCGTTCCGGCGTGCGGGAGGTAAGATAGGAGTCGGCGGAATGGATGCCCAGGCGCGTGGCGCGCTCGGGGTCGAACATCTGGATGGTGGCCAGGTACTGCTCCAGCACCTCGGAGAGCTTGGTGTTCTCCAGGGTGCCCTGCATCTCCTCTGTGGTCAGCACGTCCTCGTACGCGCGGGCCGGCGGGGGAGCGGCGGCGAGCAGAAAGGCGAGGCAGCCGAAAAACAAACCCGTGAAAAATTTTCCCGCCTCCGAGGTTTTCACATCGTTCCCCTGTATCCGAGCCGAAGATTTAAACTAACTCCTGCTCCTGACCTTCTTCGCCCCGCCGCGCGCGGCGGGCTTGGCGGCGGAGGCCGGCTCCAGCGCCATTTCCAGCACTTCGTCCATGCGTTCCACCGGTCTCAGGCGCATCGCGGCCTTTATCTCGGCGGGGATCTCCTCGAGGTCCTTGCGGTTGGCGGCGGGGTACAGCACGGTGTTTATCCCGTCGCGGAAAGAGGCGATGACCTTCTCCTTCAGCCCGCCGATGGCCAGCACTCGCCCGGTAAGGGTGAGTTCGCCCGTCATGGAGAGATTGGCCTTCACCGGCCGGCCGGTGAAGAGGCTGGCCAGCGCCGACGCGATGGTTATGCCCGCCGACGGGCCGTCCTTGGGGATGGCGCCTTCGGGGATGTGCACATGGAAATTATGACTGTTGACGAACGCCGCGGGGGCGAGCTCCCGGGACCTGATATAGGAGAACGCGGCCTGCGCGGATTCCTTCATCACGTCGCCGAGCTTTCCCGTAAGGGTAAGCGTTCCCTTGCCGGGAATGGCCACCGCTTCCACGGCCAGCACTTCGCCGCCGTTCTCCGTCCAGGCCAGCCCCGTGGCTATACCCAGGGCGTTGTACGAATTAAGGGTCGAGCTGAACTTGGGCACGCCCAGGTATTCGCCCAGGTTGTCCGGGGTGATGGAGATGTTCTCGAGCTTCTGCTCCACCGTTTTGCGCGCCGCGCGCCGGCACATGGAGGCGAACTCCCGCTCGAGGTTCCGCACGCCGGCCTCGCGGGTATAGCCGCGGATCACGGCGTCGATGCCTTTGTCGTCGATCTTCAGCGAGCCTTCCTTGAGCCCGTGCACCTTGAGCTGGCGGGGGATCAGGAACTTCTTGGCTATCTCGATCTTCTCGGTATGCGTATAGCCGCTGAAGTCTATTATCTCCATGCGGTCGCGCAGGCTTACCGGGATGCCCCACAGCGTGTTCGCGGTGGCGATGAACATCACCTTTGAAATGTCGAAGGGCAGGTCGAGGAAATGATCGCTGAACTCCGTGTTCTGCTCGGGGTCCAGCACTTCCAGCAGCGCGGCCGAGGGGTCACCCCGCCAGTCCATGCCCATCTTGTCGATCTCGTCCATCAGGAAAACGGGGTTGCGGCTTTTGGCCTTCTTCATGCTCTGCATCAGGCGGCCCGGCATGGACGCCACGTAGGTGCGCCGGTGCCCGCGGATCTCGGCCTCGTCGCGCACGCCGCCCAGGGACATCCGCACGAAGTTGCGGCCCATCGAGCGGGCGATCGAGCGGGCGATGGAGGTCTTGCCCACTCCGGGAGGGCCCACGAAGCAGAGTATGGGGCCTTTAAGCTGCTTGGTTAGCTTGCAGACCGCCAGGTACTCCAGCACCCTTTCCTTGGGCTTCTGCAGGCCGAAATGGTCCTCGTCGAGGATCTTGCGCGCCGCTACGAGGTCTATCTCGTCCCTGGTCTCCACGCTCCAGGGCAGGGCCGTCAGCCAGTCCAGGTAGGTGCGGCACACCGTGGACTCCGGAGAGAAAGGCATCATTTTAGAGAGCCGCGCCAGTTCCTTCTCGGCCGCGGCCTCCGCCTCTTTGGACATCCTGGCGGCCTTGATGCGTTTTTTCAGCTCGTCGAGCTCCTTGGAAAAATCGTCCTTCTGATGAAGCTCTTTCTGGATGGCCTTCATCTGCTCGTTGAGATAATATTCCTTCTGGGATCTCTCGATCTGGCCTTTCACGCGGCCGTGGATCTTCTGCTCGATGTCCATTATCTCCACTTCCTTGGAAAGCAGCTTGATGAGCTTTTCAAGGCGGGCGGAGACGTCCTCGGTCTCCAGCACTTCCTGGCGGTCGGCCAGGCTGAAGGAGGAATTGGCGGCGATGATGTCGGAGAACTTGCCCGGGTCTTCCTGCTGCTGCAGGAAGGCCGTGGAATCCAGGTTTATGCGGGTGCCGAGCTTGACGTAAACTTCGAAAAGTTCGGCGGCGTGGCGCATCAGGGCGGTAAGCTCCGCGCCCTTCTTCTCCGTCTCCGCCGGGTATTCCACCTCGGCGGACAGGAAAGCGCCCGCGGCGTCCGGCGCGATCTTCAGCACGCGCACGCGCTTTTTACCTTCGAGGAAAACGCGCATGGTGCCGTCCGGCATTTTGAGGGACTGGGAAATGGAACTGACCACCCCGTAGGCATAAAGGTCTTCGGCGGCGGGATCGTTCACGCCCGGCTTCTTCTGAGCCAGGGACAGTATCAGCCTGCCGGCCGCCAGCCCGGCCTCTATGGCCGCCACCGACTTCGGCCGGTCCACGGACAGCGGCAGCGCCATGTGGGGGAACATCACCACGTCCCTTATAGCTATAGCGGGCAGCGTAGCGGGGTATGAGGGTTCGTTGGTCGTATTTTCTTGCATGTGAAGATAGCTCCAGAATTGGCCGCGCCGCCGGGCCGCGTCTTACTTCTTGCGGAATTCAAGCACGGCGTCTATGATGCCGTAATCCTTGGCCTGTTCCGAGGAAAGGTAAAAGTTCCTTTCCATATCGGCGCGGACCTTTTCCGGGGTCTGGCCGGTATGTTTGGCCATGATGTTTATGAGCCGGGTCTTGCTTTCCTGCATTTCGCGGCTTTCAATTTCTATGTCGGTAGCCTGCCCGGCGATGCCGCCGCCCCAGATAAGGGGCTGGTGTATCATCACGCGGGCGTTGGGCAGCGCGTAGCGCTTGCCTTTCGAGCCGGCCGCCAGCAGCACGGCGCCGAAGCTCATGGCCATGCCCATGCAGATGGTGGAGATGGGGGCCTTGATGAACTGCATGGTGTCGTAGACGGCGAGCCCCGCGGTGACCATGCCGCCCGGGGAATTGATGTAGAGATTGATGTCCTTGTCGGGGTCCTCGGCGTCAAGGTACAGCAGCTGCGCTATCACGGTATTGGCCGACGCCGTGGAGACCGCGCCTTCGGGATCGCCGAAAAAAATGATCCGGTCTTTAAGCAGGCGCGAGAAGATGTCGTAGGACACCATCGAGCCCTGGTTCCATTTCTCAAGGATTGTAGGTATTATCATTGTTCCTCCGGCTTCGAATTCAGGCCTTCTCTTCCTTAATAACGGCTTTGTCCTTAACCAGCGACATGGTCTTGTTCTCCACCATCGAAGCCCGTATGTACTCTTTGCGCTTCTCGAAAAGCTCGCGGCCTTTCACTTTCTCGTCCTCGGTGTTGAGGCGGGCCACAACCTTCTCGAGCTCCGCGTCCAGCTCCGCGTCGGTAGCTTCGATCTTTTCCTTCTTGGCGATGTGGTGCAGTATATAGGTAAGGGACAGGTTGCGCTCGGCCACGGGCTTGAGGCGCTCGAGCAGCGCCTCCTCCTGTATCTCCTGCTGGTCGGGAGCGCGCTTCTTGTAAAGCTCGATGAGCTCTTTGGCCTCCTCCTTCACCAGCGTGGGGGGCAGCGCTATCGGGTTGCTCTTTATCAGCGCGTCCTCGAGCTGGCTGAAAAGTTCCTTTTCGGTCTTCTCGGCGGCGTTATGCTCCAGGAGCTTGCGCACGTTGGCTTTAAGCTCCTCTACGTTCTTGACGCCCGCTTCCTTGAAGAAATTCTCGTCCATCTCCGGCACGATCTTTTCCTTTATTTCGTTGAGCGTGACCTTGAAAATCATCTTCTTGTCGCCGAACGGCGCGTTGAATTCGCGGGTCTCGCCCTTTTGGGCTCCGATCACGGCCTCCGCCAGGCCGGCTATGGTCTGGGGGCTGGAAAGGTCCACGATCTCGCCTTTCATCTCGCCGCCGGGAACCTTCGCCCCGTTCTCCCAGGTCTCGTAATCCACTACGACGAAATGTTTCTTTTCCGCCTTGGCGCCTTCGGGCGCGGCGTTCAGGTAGGCGTTGTACTCCCTGACCTGGGCGATATACTTCTCTACGTCCGCGTCCTCGATCCTGCGCGTCTTGCGCGTAGCGGCTATCTTCTCGTAGCCCTTGGGCTCGATGACGGGGGAACATTCGAACTGCAGTTCGAAGTAAAGCGAAGCGCCCGGCTCGTACTTCATGTTCATCATGACCGGCTGCGTGACGGGGTTCAGCGACGCGGCCTTGATGATCTCCGGCAGGGCGGCGCGGGCTGCGAGCTCCAGCACCTCGTCCTTTACCATGGAGGGGAACTGCTCCCTGATCATGGCCAGCGGCACCTTGCCGACGCGGAAACCGGGCAGGCTTACCACGCTCTGCAGGCGCACCAGCGCGGCCTGCGTGGCTTCCGCCACTTCCGGCCGGCCCAGCTGCACGGAGAAAAGCTGCACGCAGCCTTCCTGCTTGATCTTCTTGATTTTATCGCCTACTGTCAGGGTAAGTTTCATGATGTGCTCCCGGTTTTGATCCGCCTGCGCGGTAAAGTTCGGACGGCCCCGCGGGGACCGCTCATTTCTGCCGAGACGGGGACTCGAACCCCGATGGGTGTGACCCCACATGGTCCTAAGCCATGCGCGTCTACCAGTTCCGCCATCTCGGCAAAAGAGCGTCCGTCAGTTCCGCCGCCCGTCAGTTTTCAAGTAGCGTAACCAGCGAACAAAATACTTTCTGGTTTGGAGTTTTCGGTCTGCTGGTCACTGCACCGCAAAAAATCTGTGGGCCATACGGGATTCGAACCTGTAACCTTACGCTTAAGAGGCGTCTGCTCTACCGTTGAGCTAATGGCCCGTCGCATTTATTATACATAAAGCGCGGAAAAAATTCAAAACTCCCGGCGCTGCGGGCGTGTTTGCGCGCGCGCGCAGAACGCGCGGGGACGCCGCGGGGCCGCCGCGGACTTGTACGGCGAATTACTAATTGCTACATTTGTTTCCTGATGAAAAGAAATTTATTCCTGATACTCTGCGCGCTGGCGCCCGCCGCGGCCGCTCCGGCCCGGGCGCAGGAAGACCTGGCTAAAATATACTCCGGCGCCGCCGCCAGCTGGCTGGGGGGGCGCCCCGAGGAAGCCGCCGGCGCGTATAAATACGTGGCCGACCATTCCTCCGACGCCGCGCTAGCCGGCGCGGCGCTGAAGGACCTGGCGGTGCTGCTGGCCGAGGCCGGGAAGAACGCGGAGGCCCTGCCCGCCCTGGCGAAGGCCGAGGCGCTCGACCCCGAGGATTTTTTCGTCAGGTTCGAAAAGGGCTGGAACCTGCTGTGCCTCTCTAAATTTAAGGAAGCGCGCGCCGCCTTCCAGAAGTCGCTGTCCCTCACCGCGGACCAGGCGCTGTCCAGCCAGGCCGGCTTCGGCATGGCCCTGGCCGAAGCCCGGCTGTCCGGCCCGGCGCAGGCGCTGGACCTGCTGCGCCCGGTCTATACCCGCGCGCCGAACCTGCTTTCCCCGGCGGCCCAGATGATAAGCTACTACCTCGAAAAGACCGGGAAGAAGCAGGACGCCCTTAACTTTATAAAGGAATCCATAGACTACGACCCGATGAACTTTCAGGCAGAGACCGACCTGGCGCGCCTTTACGAGAAGACCGGAGTTCCGATGGCGGCCTGGCAGACCTACTACACGCTTTACGACCTGGACCCCTACGAAAAGCGCTTCACCGATAAAACGAAGGAGCTCATAAAGCGCGTGAAAGGCAAACCCGAGGACCTGCTTTACTGGGCCCGGATGAACGGCCCGGCCCATACCGACCCCGTAGAGCAGGGCTCCGGCCCCGTGATAAGGATCGGGCTGTACGCGGACAAGGCCGGCGTGCCGGCCGTCGTGGGAAGTTTCAGCTTCGTGGCCGCGTCGGACTTCGACCTTACGGACGCGCGGCTGGGGCTGCTCCTTTCGGGCAAACGCGGCGCGCAATGGACCATAGCCTATAACGCGGAGAACGGCCTCTACGAAATACTGGACAACCGCGGCGCGGTGG
>JAPLKJ010000191.1 GCA_026388125.1 Elusimicrobiota bacterium | reverse complement strand
GGCGTCGGCAAAAACCTTTATCTGCCGCGTTATGTACGGCGCGCAGGGGCCGGCGGGCTCTGTCGTTACAGCGCCGCTCTCGCATTTGAAATAGCACTGGTCGTTCTTCATTTCGCTGAGCACGCACAGGTCCAGCTTTACCAGTTCCGGCTGCGGGAACCGTGAGAGATCCATTTCCTGAACGCGGCCGGCTTTCATATCGCCCAGCTGCGCGGAGCGCAGGTCCTCAAGGCCGGCCGGCCAGGCCAGCGGGGCCAGGCCCGCCAGCAAACCCAGGAATAATTTAATTTTCATAATAGACCTCCGCAAATTGTGTCACTATGCCACAAATAACAATATTAAATATGCGGCGGCGGCTATAGAGCCGAAAGACCCCCTGTTTCACGGAAAAGGACCTATGCCGCCGGTCAAGCCCCGCGCGCGGCCCGGGCCGCCATACAAACAAAAACCCCCGCCGCGTAAGGCCGGCGGGGTTAAGGCTGGAACACGGCCCGTTACTCGGGGATCTCCTTGGTAAGGCAGTGAATAGCGCCGAAATTGCGGCCTGCGCCGCCGGAGTTTATGGGCACCACCCTGTAGCCCTCGGCCTCAAAAACCGCCTTGGCCTGCTCCATCTGCGCTTTCAACTCGTCGAGGTACATCATGAAGACCGTATTGTTGACTATCAGCACGTTCGCCAGCGACAAATGCACATCGTCTGGCACCATGCGTATTTTTGTATAGCCGGCCTCCTTCAGCGCCGGCACGAACTCCGCCTTGTTGGTAACCACGGTGTCGTTCTTAAGGAAAGTAATGTATTCGTCCACATGGCAGACGTCCGAGCGGCAGGGGAAGGTTATTACTTTCGTGCATTTCATGGTGGCGTCGTACAGCGGGTGCCTGTAGCCCGCCGAGAAACAGCGCCCGGCGCCGTCCACCATGATATTGCCGCCGCGCAGCTGCCCGCCGGTGGCGGTAACGTCCAGGCTGTCGAAAGTGGCGAGGCCGAAGCGCTCCTGCGCGAACTGCAGCAGGTCGTCCAGCGGCTTGCCGTTGATGACCATGCTGAAATTCTCCCACTTTTTCGTCTCGAGGTTCATCAGCGGCAGCAGGCCGTAGTCGCGGAACCAGACATGGTTAAGGTGGTAGTCGGCCTTATTGAAAGGTTCCACATAGTTCATGTCTCCGCCGAGCTGTTTAATTTTGGCCAGCGAATTGCGCAGGTCCATGCCGGGATTGCCCACTACTATAACCTTCACCTTCATCTTGCTCAGTTCGGCCGCGGTCTGGTTGATGGCCGACATGATGTCCGCTATGCTCATGCTGCCGTAGCTTTTATTGCCGTCCCTGGCCGGGTCGTAAGGGGCCACGAACACCGCCTTCACCCGGTCCAGCGCCGCCACGTAAGGGCGGTACTTTCCGTTATTGGCGGGCGCCACCACCGGCCGCTCCACGTATTGCGGGTCCGGCACGGCCATTTTCTCGGGCCCGGAGGGTTTTATCAGTACTACCCCCGACGTATCTTTGCCGGCTTCTTTGGGCCAGTAGCCTTCCCGCTGCAGCGCGTTCGCCCGTGGGGCCGCCAGCAGCGTAAAAAACAGAAGCAGCAGAATTTTCATAAATAGCTCCCGTAAAGCCGTGCCGCATGCCGCTGAGAAGCCCGCGCGTCCGGACCTGTCAGACTGCTAATAGTCTAATAGCGCCGCCTTGACTTGTCAAGGGCGGCGCCGCGGGCGGAGCCACCCCCGCGCTAGGCGCGTACGCCGGATTATTTGGTATCATTACCGGGCCGGGGAACCGGGAATAACGGACAGGGGAGAAACTTTATGGAAAAATCGAAGAAGATGCTGGGCGCGGGCATAGTGTTGGCGGCCATTGCGGCGGCCGGGACGTACTTCCTCACCGGGAAGCGCGGAGAAAAGAACCGGGAGAAGATCGCCGCCTGGACCCTTAAGATGAAGGGCGAAGTGCTTGAAAAGATGAAAGGGCTCAAAGAGATAAACAAAGAGAATTTCGACGCCCTGGTGGACGAAGTGGGAGCGCGCTACGAAAGGGTGGAGCGCGTGAGCGCCGCCGAGATGAAGCATCTCAAAGCGGAAGTAAAAAGCGCCTGGGCGCATATCAGCAAACAGCTCAAGAAGTCCTGAGCCGCAGCCGGATTAGCCGGAGCAGCAATAGGGCCGGACCAGGCGCATGCGGTCCGGCCCTTTTATTTGAATGAAAGACCTTAACGCCATTTACACCCCCGCCTTCTTCAGCGAATGGGGGCCGTCCAACAAGAACTACGTCGACTCGGCCGCGGCCATCGTCGAGGCCGTTTATGATCAGTTCAGGCCGCGCCGGGTGGCCGACCTGGGCTGCGGCTGCGGCGTTTACAGCAGCCTGTTCGCGGCCCGGGGCGCCGAGGTGCTGGCCATAGACGGCGTCAGGCCGCCGGCGGAGCACAGTTTCCCGGCGGAGATACAGGTGCGTGACCTTACCGAGCCTTTCGAGAATACCTGGGGAGTATTCGACCTTACGCTCTGCCTGGAGGTGGCCGAACACATCCCGGAAGAATTCCTGCCGGCTTTCCTGAAGAACCTGACGGCTTTCGGCGACACGCTGCTGCTGTCGGCCGCGCCCCCCAACCAGGGCGGCCACCACCACGTGAACGAGCGGCCCCGCCGCTACTGGGTGAGAAAGCTGCGGGAACACGGCTTCGCCTACGACCGTCCGGCCACCGGCCTGCTGTGTGAAAGATTGAAAAAAAGGGGATTGCCTAACATGTGGATGGGGCTGCACATCTGCGTTTACCGCCGGGCCAGGAGCCCGCGCGAGCTGAACCACGGCCTGCCTTTCGACGCCAGCCTGGACGCCTGATCACTTCCTTCTTATATAATGGCAGGTATAGCCGCCCGGGTGCTTGAGCAGATAATCCTGGTGGTAGTCCTCGGCGGGCCAGAATTTGACCAGCGGAACTATGCCGGTGGCGATGGGAGCTTTCCAGAGCCCCGAGGCCTGCGCCCGCCGCACCGCGTCCTCCGCTTCCAGCTTCTGCAGCGGGCCGATATAAAAAATAGCCGAGCGGTACTGCCAGCCCACGTCGTTGCCCTGCCGGCCCGGCGTGGTGGGGTCGTGCATGGTGAAAAAAAGGTCCAGCAGCGCGCCGTACGTCAGTTTTGCGGGGTCGAATTTCACTTCTATGCTCTCGGCGTGGCCCGTGGTGCCGCTCTTCACGTCTTCGTATTTAGGGTCCGCGGTAATGCCGCCCGTGTAGCCCACCCTGGTCTCCACAACGCCGGGGGTCAGGCGGATTATCTCTTCCATGCCCCAGAAGCAGCCGCCGGCCAGCACCGCGGTCTCAAGTTTAGGTGAGTTCTTCATTTTAGTTTTCCCGTTTGCCGGCGCGCCGGCTCCCGCGCCCTGCCAGAATAACGCCAGCAGGCAAAGCGTCAATATTTTTCTCATAGCGAAAACTGCTCGTAATGTATCTGCTTCTCCGGCATGCCCAGCCCGGCCAGACCGCGGCGCAGCGCGGCCATCATCGGCGGCGGCCCGCACAGGAAAGCGTCGCGTTCCGCGAGATCGGGCACCAGCCGCCTGAGCGTGTTCGCGTCCACCCGCCCCTTTTCACCCGCCCAGGAGGGCTCGTCGCTGAGCACGTGCTGCACCCTGACGAAACCCGACCGCTCCAGTTCCGCCAGTTCGGCCTCGAAAACTATATCCTTGCGCGTCCGGTTGGCATAGACCAGTACGCAGTCTTTCTTTTCAGCGGCCAGCCGGCCGGCTATGGCGCGCAGCGGCGTTATGCCGATGCCGCCGGCCACCAGCAGGGCTTTGCCGGTCGCCATCCTGCGCGCCGTAAAAACGCCGTGCGGCCCGCCTATTATCACCGGCGTGCCGGGCCTGAGCCCGGCGTGCAGCGCGGCGGTAAAATCGCCAAGTTTTTTTACGCTGAAGCGCAGTTCCCCCCCGCCGGCGGCGGAAAAAGAAAAAGGATGCGCCTGGAACCTGAAGCCAGGCGCCAAGAAACGCAGCAGCGCGAACTGCCCGGGTTCCACCGGGAACGCCTCCAGCTCTTTTCCTTTTATATAGACGGACATCACGTCGGCCGTCTCCATTACGGTCCGGTCCACTGCGAACCGGTGTTTTTTATACAGCCGGTACGGCAGAGACAGCCTGTACCACAGCACGTTCACGGCGGTGAAAGCCAGCAGCGCGTACCAGACCCAGGCGAAATAAGGAAGCTCGGCGGAGAGGTCGCGCCCCAGGCTGAACTGGTGGCCTAACGCCAGGACCAGCCCCAGGTAGGCGCCCAGGTGGGCGTTATGCCAGGCCTCGTAGCTGAGCCGGCGGCGCGCGAAAGGCAGCGAGAGCACCACTGCGGCGATTATCAGGAACTCGCCGCAGGCGGCCGCCAGCACGTCACCCCAGCGCAGCACCGCCAGGTACTGCGCGAAAAAAGTATTGCCGGTCTGCATGGCGTGGTGCCACACCACCAGCGGCGGATGCACCAGGAGCGCCAGGGGGATGATAAGCCCGGCCAGGTGGTGCCGGCGGGTGAGCCGGTCCAGGCCGAACAGCGGTTCCAGCCAGTTGGCCCTCGAGATAAGCAGCAGCTGGCCCAGCACGCCCAGCATGGCTATTATCCCGGCCAGCCGCCCGAAGACCATGGCCAGCCCCAGCCTGTCGGCGAAATAGCTCCCGAAAGGCGCGGTACTGTTATTGAAATACCAGAAGTACAGCGCGGCGGCGGCGCCGGCGGGAAAAAAGACCAGGAATATTTTTTTCATGATAAGAAAAAGCCGGCGCCCCGCGGAGAGACGCCGGCTCAGGCCGCAGTTTACTCTATCTCGGTGAACTGGTCGCGGGGCTGGGCGCAGACCGGGCAGACCTTGATGGTCATATCCATCGTGGTGTAGCCGCAGGTCTGGCAGACCAGGAATTTCATCTTCGCCTTCCAGCCTTTCATGTTGGAGAGCGCCTTCGAGAACAGCTGCGCGTGCATCTTTTCGGCGGCCATCGCGCCTTTGAAGCTGTACATGGCCTGGGTGTTCTTGTCGGCCTCGGCTTTCTTCAGGAAAGCCGGGTACATCTGCTTGCTCTCGTGGTTCTCGCCTTTAAGGGCCTCTTTCAGGTTCTCCCGGGTGGTTTTAACCGCCGGCGTTTTTACGTCGGCCTTGGGCACGCCGCCCAGGGCCGCTATGGCCTTGGCGTGCTTGGCGGCGTGTATGCTCTCCGAGAGCGCCGCCGCTTTGAACAGGCCGGCCGCGCCCAGGTAGCCCTCGGTCTCGGCCTTGCCCGCGAAAGCCTCGTACTTCGCCTTGGCGTTGGACTCGCCGTTAAATGCGGTCTGCAGGTTCTCAAGCGTGGTCGCTTCCGGCTTCTTCGCAGACTCCTGGTTGTTGCCCGCGCAAACGCTCCCGGCCAGCACGGCAACAATGGCCGCGGCGGCTAACAGGTGTTTTTTTATATTCATAATTACGGTCCTCCCTCTCTCTTCTTCAAGTCTAAATTATACAACTTCAGCGGAGCACGAATTCCAGCTTTATCCCGGGGTGCAGGCTGCGGCTCACGGGGCACGCTTTAACGCAGGCCAGCATCTTTTCGCGCTGCACAGCGGTAAGGCCGGCCGGCAGGGTGACGGTACCGGTAAGCGCCGCGATGCGGCGCGGGTTTTCCGTCATGCTTTTTTCTATTTCAATGGCCGCCCCTTCGAATTTTATCCCTTCGCGCGCTGCCAGCCTGGACATGATGCTGAGCACGCAGGAGGCCACCGAGGCCGCCGTCAGGTCGGTGGGCGAAAAAGCGCGGCCCCGCCCCCCGTTGTCCGCCGGCAGGTCGGTCACCAGCCTGCCGCCGCTGGGCCCGTGCACAAGTTCCACCTTGTCGTCGCCGAGATAAGAAGCAGTGATCTTTACGGACATATTTCCTCCTCGTGCCGCCTCTAATTATTATAATATATACGCAGTACCAGGAGGAACGTAATGCAAAACAAACATTTGGCTCTTGTTTTCGCGGTAGCGCTTACCGCCGCGTGCAGCCAGAAAACGCAGGAAGCGTCCCAGGCCGGTATGGGCCAGGCTGCGACCGAAACCCAGCAGGCCGCAGCGCCTGCCCCCAAGGAGAACAACATGAACATGGAAGCTCTTAAGAACCCCGCAGCGCTCGCCGAAAAGGCCCCGGAAACCTTCAAGGTCAAGTTCAATACCACCAAGGGCGATTTCACGCTCGAGATCAGCCGCGCCTGGGCGCCGCTGGGCGCCGACCGGTTCTATAACCTGGTCAAGGCCGGCTACTTCACGGACATCGCCTTCTTCCGCGTGATCAGCGGCTTCATGGTGCAGTTCGGCATCCACGGCGACCCCGCGGTCAGCGCGGCCTGGCGCCCGGCCTCCATCAAGGACGACGCCGTGAAGCAGTCCAACGCCAAGGGCTATATCTCCTACGCCATGGCCGGCCCCAACACCCGCACCACGCAGTTCTTCATCAACTACGGCAATAACTCGAACCTAGACAGCATGGGCTTCTCGCCGTTCGGCAAGGTTACCGACGGGATGGCCGTGGTGGAAAGCATCTACTCCGGCTACGGCGAAGGCGCTCCCAGCGGCATGGGCCCCGACCAGGGCCTGGTGCAGCGGCAGGGCAACAAATACCTGAAAGCGGAATTCCCGAAGATGGACTACATCCTGTCGGCGGCCATTCAGTAACAGGGCGCAAAACAGAACGAAGCGGCCTCCTTAACAGGGGGCCGCTTTTTTATTGTTTTTTCAGGCGGTTGAGGCGCTGTTTGTAGACGTAGTTGGCGCCCTGGTAGAACGAGACAGCCTCGTCTTCCAGCGCTTTATCGTCGGCGCTGCCGGTCAGGGCCTGCGCGGCCTCGTCCCATTGGTAGGTTTTCAGGTATTTCTTCGGGCCCAGCACGGCCAGGCGGCCGTCCTTGAGCAGCGCTATTTTCTGGAAAGTGGAAAGGAACGCCCTGCCTTCCGGCCTGCCGTCCAGCATGTCGCGCCCGAAGAAACGGCTTTCGTAGGGCACGTTCAGCAGCCCCAGCAGCGTCGGGGCCAGGTCGGCCTGCGCCGATAAAGTCTCCACCACGGCCGGCCTGATATGCGCCGGCGAATAAACTAACAGCGGTATGTGGTAATTGCGCACCGGGATCTCGCTCTTGCCGGCCGAGTTGGCGCAGTGGTCGGCGGTTATCACGAAAACTGTGTCTTTGAACCACGGTTTCTTTGCGGCCGCGGCCAGGAATTCGCCTATGGCGTAGTCCGAATATTTCATGGCGCCCTTCCTGCTCATGCCGGAGGAAGGGATATCTATCTTGCCGTCCGGGTAGGTGAATGGCCGGTGGTTGGTGGTGGTCATCACCATGTAGAAGAAAGGTTTTTTCGCAGCGAAGTCGGCGTCGGCTTCCTTCAGGGTCCTGGCCAGCAGGTCGCCGTCGCAGACGCCCCAGACGTTGGCGAAGGAGATCTCCTGTTTGGAGAAATTGGCCCTGTCCACGATGCCGAAGCCGTTGCCGGCGTAAAAGGCGTTCATGTTGTCGAAGTAGCCGTAGCCGCCGTAGATGAACTTGTTGGCGTAGCCGAGATCGCGCATCACCGAGCCCCACGAGAAGAAACCGGCGTTGTCGGGGCGCTTCACCAGGGAAGTGCCGGGCAGCGGCGGGATGGAGAGCGTTAAGGCCTCCAGCCCGCGCACGGTGCGCGTGCCGGCGGCGTAGAAGCGGCGGAAGAACAGCGATCTGCCGGCCAGGGCGTCTATATTCGGCAGCGTCCCTTCGCCTTTTGCCGCGCCGAAAGCCGCCAGGTATTCCCCGCTCAGGCTCTCCTCCACCAGCACCACCACGTTCAGTTTCTTCAGCGGCCCGCGGGGTTCGATCTTCCGGGCGATATCGAAGCCGTCGCCGGTAAAAGCCGCCGAGGGGGCAGCCAGGGCCGCGCGCAATTTCTTAAAAGCGCCGGAAAGATCCATGGACGCGTAGAATTTATCGTACGGGAGCTCGTTGTTAAGGAAAGCCGAGCCGAAAGAATACAGCCCGTTCATCGCCACCTCGTTGGCGTACTCGTTCTTAGAGACCCGGGCCAGCCGCCCGTCCAGCAGGAAGAAACACAGCAGCGGCACGGCCAGCGCCGGCAGGGCGCACAACAGCCGGCGGCGCAAAGAGAGCGGCGCGGCGAAAGAGAAAGCCAGCCGCCGGCCGAACAGCCACAGCGTCCCCCCCGCCAGCGCCGCCACCAGCGGCAGCACCACCGACAGGTTGTACGATTCCCGGATATTGCCCACCACCTCGTTGGTGTAGACCAGGTAGTCCACGGCTATGAAATTGTAGCGCCCGCCGAACTCGTAGAAGACTTCATACTCCGCGGCCAGGTTGATGGCCATCAGGAAGGCCGCGGCCAGGAAAAGCCCGTAGACGAAAAGCCGGTGCCAGGCGGCCGCATAGATCCTTTCAGGCAGGAGCAGCAGGTAGACCGCCAGCGCCGCGCCGGCGTAGGAAAAAGCCGCGCAGTCGTAGAGCAGTCCGGCGGCGAACACCTTTAGCAGCCCCCACAGCCCGCCGTCCAGCTCGGGCCAGGCCATGACCAGCAGCGTAAGCCGGGTGAGCAGGGAAAAACCCAGGAATAAAAGGAAAAAGTTCAGGAAAAGCCCGCGCCGGTCTTTGTTCATCGGTATTATTTTACAAAATACCGCCCGCGCCCGCCGAAGCAGCGGGCCGGCCGGCCTTTATTTTTCCGGCAGCAGGGCGGGCAGGAGCTCGCAGGCGTCGCCGTCGAGCTTGATATCCGCCGCCTTGTCATGCGCCGTAGGCCCGCGGTTAACTATCAGGTAAGGTTTCCCCCCGGCCTTGGCGGCCATGGGCACCGAGGCCGCCGGCTCCACCGAAAGCGAAGAGCCAACCGAGATAACGAGGTCGCAGGCCTCCGCCGCCTTGAAAGCTTTTATCAGGCTTTCCCGCTCCAGCGGCTCGCCGAACATGATCACCGCGGGTTTCAGCCAGCCCCCGCAGGCGCATTGCGGCGGCGCGCCGTCGGCCCTGAATTTCTCCAGGGCCTCCTCCATGGAGACCCAGGCGTAGCAGTCGAGGCACTCGGCGTAAAGCCCGGAGCCGTGCAGTTCCACCAGCTTGTCGGTGTGCGTGCCAGCCGAGCGGTGCAGGCTGTCTATGTTCTGGGTCACCAGCGCCAGCAGCCGGCCGGCGCGCTCGAGTTCCACCAGCGCCCTGTGCGCCGCGTTGGGCGCCGCCGCCCTGAAGGCCGGGAAAGTTTCCGCCTTATAGCGCCAGTAATCCTGCTTGGCGCGCGTAGACTTGATAAAATCGCCGTACAGCACCGGCTCCCGCCTGGTCCACAGGCCGCCGGGCCCGCGGAAATCAGGTATGCCGCTGCCGGTGGAGATGCCGGCCCCGGTGAAGACGAGTATTTTAGAGGCGCGCGCTATGAGCTCCCGCGCTTTAGCTTTATCGCTGTTCATTAGTGTGAAAACATCCGGCCCCGGGCTTCCCGGGTCACGGCCGCAGCGGCTCCAGGCATTCGGGGGAATTGTTGGCGGGGTCGTTGATCAGGTCGGAGACGCGGTAGCCGTGCATCAGGGAGGAATCGTAGCCGCGCAGCAGCGGCAGCAGCACCTCGCTGTCCCGCATCCTGGGGTCCAGCCACAACGCCTCGTGGCGCCGCTCCAGTATAACGGGCATGCGGTGGTGCACGCCGCGCACCAGCGCGTTGGAAGCCGCGGTTATTACGGCGTAAGTGCCGTGCTTCTCCTCGTAAACCCCCGCCATGGCGAACATGCTCTTGTCGCGCAGCTCGAAGCGGAAAGGCGTTTTTTCGCCCGCCGAGCGCTGCCATTCGTAGAATCCGTCGGCCGGCACCAGGCAGCGGGTATGGTACAAGGCTGTCCTGAAAGCGGGCCTGGAAGCTATGCCCTCGGCCCGGGCGTTGATGAAGCCTTCGCGCGCCTCGGTGTCGGCCTCCGGCACGGAGGTCTCCGGCGAGAACTTCCGCTCCAGTGAATTCCCCTCCTGGGGCAGAGCGATATGGGCGCCGCCGCTGGCGGCCCAGCCCGGTAAAAAACCCCACTTGAGCAGTTTCAGGCCGTCGGCGCAGACCACCGGCCGCAGTGCGCCGGGGCAGATATTGTATGAGGGTCTGGAGTTGAAAGGGGGCGGTTTTACGGAGAACCGTTTTACTACTTCGGCCAGCTCACGCGTCTGTGAATAGCGGCCGCACATATCAGGCGCCGCGCGTCATACGCCGCCGAGCTTTTCCGCGACCTTGTTTATTTCGGCCGTCAGCTTTTCGAAATCCACGGGTTTGAGGATGATCGGGATTTCTACGGGGATGCCTGCGTCCGCCAGTTCCATTTTGCTGGCGCCGGTCACCATGATCACCGGTATGCCCGCCAGGGGCGGATACATGTCTATCATGGCTATCATCGAATCGCCGGTCATCTCCGGCATGTGCATGTCGGTAACCACCAGGTCGGGGCGCGACTCGAGCGCAAGTTTCACCAGTTCCTGCCCGTTCTCCACGGACATCACCTCGTGGCCCATATCGGTAAGGAAATCGGTCAACAGGTTGCGCACCGGTTCATCGTCTTCGGCTAGCAGTATTTTCATATATATCCCCTAATAAGTGAATTATAGCAATTCCCCCGCAAAGCGCAAGAGGGGTCAGGCCGCCTTCAGGCGCGCTATGCGCTCCTCCAGCGGGGGATGCGTGGAAAAAAGCGCCGCGAAGCCCCGCGGCTTGCCGGCTATCTTGAGCGTGGCCAGGGATTCCTTGTGGGTAAGGTCGGCGCGGTTCACCGTCTTCAGCAGCGCTTCCAGCGCGCCGATCATCTTCTGGCGGCCGGCCAGGCCCGCGCCGCCGGCGTCGGCGCGGTATTCGCGCAGCCGGGAGAAAGCCGAAACCACCAGCATCCCCAGCACGCTCAGGGCCAGCTCCAGGGCCATCACCAGGAAGTAGCTGGGCGCGGCGCCGCTGTCGGAGTCGCGGCCGCGGCTGGAGATGAAGAAAGCTATGACGCGCGCTAGGAACATCACGAACGCGTTTATCACGCCCTGCACCAGCGTCATGGTAACCATGTCCCCGTTGGCCACGTGGGAGATCTCATGGGCCAGCACGCCCTCTATCTGCTCCCAGTCCATGGCTTCCAGCAGGCCGGCGGACACGGCCACCAGCGCGCGGCTTTTGGTGGGGCCGGTGGCGAAAGCGTTTATCTCGGGGCTGGGATAATAGCCCACTTCCGGCATGGCCGGCAGGCCGGCGGCCCTGGCCAGGCCGTGCACCAGCTGCACCAGACGGGCAAGCGCGGGGTCGGTGGTGCCGGGATCGACCACCACCACGCCCATCATCCACTTGGCCATCACGCGCGACAGCGCCAGCGAAATGAAAGCGCCGCCCATGCCCCAGACCAGGCAGAAGATCATCAGCGACTGGTAGTCCATGCCGCGGGCGCTCAGGTAGGGCCGCACCCCCAGCAGGTTAAGCGTAAAGGAAAGGGTTACCAGTATAAGAACGTTGACCGCCAGAAATAGAAAAACACGTTTTGCCATCCGCATAGCTGTTCCTCCTCAGAAATACCCCGCTGTACATATTTTACAATAAACCCCGCCGCGCGTCAGGGCCGCGGGGCTGGGCGCGAGCCCGCGGTACCGCTCCGCTTACTATAGGAAATTAAGCCTGCCGGGGAAAGGCCGGGCCGGACTTCATTGAAAACGGCCGCCCAAACAGTTAGAATATGCGCAGACATTATGAGCTCAAGCATTCATTCCGTCCAGCTGGACTGGGCTTTCTACCTGACCGCGGCCGCGCTCGCGCTCGCGCTGTTCTTTCTGGCGTTCTCGATAAGGAAATATCTGGGAACAACGGGCGAGCCGGAGCTTGCCCCGGAGGAACCGGAAGCCGCGCCCGCCCCTGACCTGCCGGCCCCGGAGGAAGCCCCGCAGGAAGAGGTCGCTCCGGCGCCGGACCCCGCTTCCCGGGCGGAAGAATTCGTGAAGGGCCTTTACGACCGCCTGCTGAGCCTGGACGGCCGCGTAAAGAACATAGAGAACGATCTTTCGTCCGGGCTGAACCGCGACTTCACCACGAAATTCCTGGAAGACCTGATAGCGGATCTCGAAAGCCTGGATAAACTCACTATCAGGTCCCGCATAGAATACCTGTTGAAGGACATAAAAAAATAGGGTTAAGCGGAAACTATTCAAAGTAACCCATAAAAAAAGCCCGCCGGACCTCCGGCGGGCTTCTTCTGTATTTCCTCCTACTGGAAGAAGTACATGTTAAGCAGGTATTTGAAGGTGAGGTTGCCCGAGGTGAACGGCTCGTCCAGCTTCAGGGTCCTGGAAGCGATGAACTCTTTCTTGTTCTCGGCCAGGAATTTCTTGTAGTTCGTCAGCCCTACGGCGGCGGCGGCTTCGTCGGTGGCCAGCTTGGATTTGAACCCCAGCAGCTTGCCGATATAGACCATGGAGAACGCGGCGTCTTTCTTTACAAGAGTGACGGAGTTCGTGAGCAGGTCGAAGTCGATGTCTTCGCCGTTCTTCAGCTGGCGCAGCTGCAGCTCGTGGTCCTGGTTCTCCACCGGCTTGGTGAGGTAATAGAGCATGAAGGTGGGCCTGAAGACCTCGTTCTTGATGTCGAGGGCGGCGATGGGTGTCATGCAGGCCTGTTCCAGCGGCTCAAGCAGTTCGTGCTTCAGCTTGTTGATGGCGACGGGGTCGAGGGCGTTGTAGTCCATTTTCTCGGCCAGGAAATCGCGCACCACGTAGCCTTCGGGGGATTCGTACGTGAGCGTGCCGAACTCGTTCTTATATTCGGTGGCGGTGACCTTGATGCCGAACTTGCCCAGGATGGGCGTCCACATGGCCACGAATTCCTTGAATTCGGCTTCGGTCTTGGCGGAGGTGAAAAGGATGTTCTTGGAGGTCTGGGCGAGCAGGTACAGCTTGGTGGTTATCTCTCCGGAGACATGCCCGCATTTCAGATCGGTCCCTACTTTCTGCAGGACCGGGGCCGGGGCGGCTATTTTGTAAGCGCTGACGTCCCCCGCCGAAATATTAGTAAGCTCGGCTGCCTTTACCGTTGAAGCACTGAACACTATCGCCGCAAGGATCGCATATTTTTTCATCAAGTCGTCCTCCCTGTCAATATCCGCTGTTCAGAGTGTACTTCATTATACCAAGGGCCCGTAAGGGATAAAGGATACCCCGCGGCATAGGACATAAGGCCCATGATATCCGTCAAGCGTCGCCGGGCGGCCCGGCGGCGTCCTCGGCGGCGGCGCCGGGCAGCCTGAGCAGCAGGGTGTTGTAGATCCTGGCCATGGCCATGTGCAGCCAGGGCAGGAAAACGAAAGTTTTAAGGCAGAACGCCGTTACGACCCAGGGCGTTGTATCCAGCCCCACAACAGGCTGCAGCAGCGCTCCGGTTACATAGACGGGGTTCGGGGCCAGGATATCCATCATGACGGTAAGAACTACCAGGAAGCCTATGATGCCCTTCCAGCCGTAGGTCAGCCGGGCGCTTAAGCTGAAAGACTCCCTGATGCCGGTACGGCGGTCCACCACGGCGTACTCGCTGAGGCAGTAGGTGGAATAAATTACCAGCCCCGGCAGGATGAAGAGCAGGGTGCCGCAGACGGTGATGAACCCCAGCCACAGCGCCACCGCCAGGGCCCGGTGATAGACCGGGAAGGCGCTGAACAGCGCGGCGAACGTGGTTTTCTCGCCCCGGGCTATTTTTATGTAGACCAGGTTGGAGCCGGTGGCCAGCGGGGCCAGCACTAAAAGCACATAGGGCAGCGCGGGCAGATAGGAGTTATAGCGGTCTATCAGGTAGAAGACCGGGGCGTTGAGCACCGTCAGCGTGAGCAGCACGGGGAACAGCACCGTAAGCCCGTCAAGGTAGTCGTTCCAGGCCAGCCCCAGCCAGTCGTACCTTATTTGCGGGCTTTCCGTTTCCGGGAAGGGCATTCAGCGCGCCCCCGCGGCCTGCGCGTACAGGCGGCTGGCCCGGTAGGAGCTGCGCACCAGCGGGCCGGAGAGCACCGCTTTGAAGCCGGCGGCTTTCGCCTTCTCCCCCCAGCGCGCGAATTCTTCTTCGGTGTAATATTTCATCACCGGCCTGTGGTCTTTGGTCGGAGCCAGGTACTGGCCCAGCGTCAGCAGGTCGCAGTGGTGAGCAACAAGGTCCGCCAGCGCGCGCTCCAGCTCCGCCGGCTTCTCGCCCAGCCCCAGCATGATGCCGGATTTAGTAAGAATGTCCGGGCGCAGTTTTTTGGAATTGGCGAGAACGTTCAGTGAGCGGTTATAATCTGCCCCGGCGCGCGCCCCGGCGTAAAGGCCGGCCACCATCTCCAGGTTATGCCCCAGTACGTCGGGGTTGGACGCCAGCACCGTCTCCAGGGCTTTCACGTCGCCCCGGAAGTCGGGTATCAGCGGCTCGGTCCTGATGCCGGGCGAGAGCTCTTTTATCAGGCGGTTGGTGGCGGCGAAATGCCCCGCGCCGCCGTCGGGCAGGTCGTCCCGGGTGGGCGAGGTGAACACCACGTATTTGAGTTTCCATTGCCGGCACAGCTCGGCCGCGCGCAGCGGCTCGCCGGGGTCGGGGGGCAGCGGCGCGGCTTTTTTTACGGCGCAGAAACCGCAGCGGCGCGTGCAGCTGTCGCCGAGCAGCAGGAAAGTGGCCTCCCCTTCGGAGAAGCATTTGCCTTTATTGGGGCAGCGGGCCTCGTCGCAGACGGTGTGCAGCGCGCGCCGCGCCAATTCGGCCGCGGTGCCGGCGGCGGCGCTGCCGCGCAGGCCGGCTTTGTTCACACGCACTTCGTCCACTATCCATTTGGGGAATCGGGGCATTTAAGTTGGCGGCGGCTATTCCCGGCTCACTGCGTGATCTTCAGGTGCAGCTCCTTCAGCTGCCGCTCGTCTATCTTCGACGGCGCCTCGCTCATCAGACAGGCGCCGCTGGTGGTCTTGGGGAAAGCTATCACGTCGCGGATGGAGTCGGCGCCGCAGATCAGGCCTATCAGGCGGTCGTAGCCGATGCCTATGCCGCCGTGCGGCGGCGCGCCGAAGTCCATGGCGTTGACTATCATGCCGAAGCGGCGCTGCACAGTCTCCTTGTCGTAGCCCATCAGGCCGAAGATCTTCTCCTGCATGGCGCGGTTGTGGTTGCGCACGGAGCCTGACCCCAGCTCCACGCCGTTGAGCACCAGGTCGTACTGGCACGACAGCACGTTGCCGGGGTCGGTGTCGAGCTTGCCCTCCTCGGCGGGCAGCGGCGCGGTGAAAGGGTTGTGCGTGAAGGTCCAGTTGCCGCTCTCGGCGTCTTTCTCCAGCAGCGGAAAATGCCGCACCCACAGGAAGGCCCATTTTTTCGCCGGGGCGGGCTTGAGGCGGGCGATAAGCTCCAGGCGCAGCGCGCCCAGGCAGGGCGCGGCCACGGCGGGCTTGTCGGCGGCTATGAACACCGCGTCCCCCTCCGCTACCGCCAGCCGCTCCTTAAGGGCGGCCAGTTCGGGCTCCGTCATGAACTTAAGCGTGGGAGATTCGAATTTCCCATCCTTGAAACGCAGCCACACCAGGCCTTTGGCGCCGTGCTTCTTCACCAGGTCGGTGAGCTTGTCCATGTCGCCGCGGCTGAAGGCCGCGGCTTTCCCGCCTTTTATGGCGCGCACCACGCCGCCGGCGGCGAGGGGTTCTGAAAAGACCTTGAAGCCCGACGCTTTAAAAATATCGGAGCAGTCCTTTATCTCCAGCCCGTAGCGCAGGTCCGGCTTGTCTATGCCGTACTTCAGCATCACGTCGGCGTATTCCATCTCCGGAAAAGGGGCGGCTATCTCGTCGCCCAGGTAGGCGAAGATGCTCTGCATCAGGCCCTCGGCCACGCGGGCCACGTCCTGCTCGTCCACGAACGACATCTCCAGGTCTATCTGGGTATGCTCGGGCTGGCGGTCGGAGCGCAGCTCCTCGTCGCGGAAATTGCGGGCCAGCTGGAAGTAGCGGTCCATGCCGGACATCATAAGCACCTGCTTAAACTGCTGCGGGCTCTGCGGCAGGGCGTAGAACTCGCCGGGGTTGCTGCGGGACGGCACCACGAAGTCGCGCGCCCCCTCCGGCGTGGACCGGGTGAGCAGCGGGGTCTCTATCTCGTTGAAATCCAGGCTGTAGAGGTAGTTGCGCACTACCTGCGAAAGGCGGCTGCGCAGCACCATGTTCCTGGCCATGCGCGGCCGGCGCAGGTCGAGGAAGCGGTATTTAAGGCGCGTCTCTTCCGAGACGCCGGCGTGTTCGTTGAGGTCGAACGGCAGCGGCTGGGACGGGTTCAGCACCGTTATTTCGGAGGCCTCCAGCTCTATTTCGCCGGTGGGCATGTTCTTGTTGGCGTTGGCCCCGGGGCGCAGGGTCACTTTGCCCGTGACGCGCAGCACGTACTCGCTCTTGGCCTCTTCGGCCGTTTTAAAGACGGGGCTGCCTGGATTGGCTACCACCTGGGTAACGCCGTAGAGGTCGCGCAGGTTTATGAACAGCACGCCGCCGTGGTTGCGCTTCACGTCGTTCCAGCCGGTCAGCGTCACTGTCTGGCCGGCGTTGGCGGCGGTAAGTTCGCCGCAGGTGTGGGTGCGCAGCGCGGTATTCTTCGAAGAGTTGGTGGTTGTCATAGGTTGTTGCCCGCATTCAGCAGTTCTTTCAGCTTTTCGGGCGCGTCGGCGGCGGGCACGGTGAACTGTTCGCCCTGTTGTTTCAGCGGTTTTATGGCCACGGTGCCGGCCTTGAGTTCGTCCTCGCCTATTATCAGCGCGAAGGCCGCCCCGCTTTTTCCGGAGGAGCGCATCTGCGACTTAAGGCTCAGCTCGAAATTGGAGAAGTCCGAGCTTATGCCGGCGGCGCGCAGCGCGGTCATCAGCGCGAAGGTCCTGTCCCCGGCTTCTTTGGCCGCGGCTATCACGAAGGTTTTCGGCGCTTTGTCCGGCGCGGGCCGGTCCTTGAGCAGCATGGCCATGCGGTCCAGGCCTACGGCCCAGCCTATGGCCGGCGCCGCGGGGCCGCCCATGGATTTTACGAGGTCGTCGTAGCGGCCGCCGCCGCACACGGCGTCCTGGCTGCCCAGCGCGCCGGAGCGCACCTCGAAGACCGTGCCGGTGTAGTAATCCAGGCCGCGCACCAGGCTGGTGTTCACTTCGTACGCTACGCCGGCGGCGCCCAGCAGGCGCTGCGTGGCGCTGAAATGGGCTTCGCAGTTGGGACAAAGCGTACGCTTCGGGGCTTCCTGCGCCAGCCAGGGGCCGTCCGTTTTACAGTCCAGCGCCCTGAGCGGGTTGCGCTCGATGCGGCCGCGGCAGGGTTCGCAAAGCTTCCCGGCCTGCCCGCGCAGGAAGCCCAGCAGGACCTCCCGGTAGGCTTTGCGGCACTCGGCGCAGCCCAGCGAATTAATAACTACGGAGCAGCCGCCCACGCCGGCTTTTTCCAGCAGGCGCACCAGCATGGAGATGCTTTCCGCGTCGGCGGCGGGGGCGGGGTTGCCTATGTATTCCGCGCCTATCTGCGTGAATTCGCGGTAGCGGCCGGCCTGCGGGCGCTCCGCCCTGAACATGTTGCCGATGTAAAAGAACTTCCCGTTGCGGCCGGTCTGGCCCAGGTTGTTCTGTATGTAGGCGCGCACTACTCCCGGCGTGCCCTCGGGGCGCATGGCCACTTCGCGGCCTCCGCCGTCGGTAAAAGCGTACATCTCCTTCTCGACTATATCGGTGGTGTCGCCGGTGGACTTTACGAAAAGCTCCTTCTGTTCCAGCGTGGGAATGCGCGCTTCCTGGTAGCCGTAAAGGCCGAACACCTCCCTGGCGGCGGCCTCGAGCTGCGCGAACAACTCCGACTCCGGCGGCAGGATGTCGCGGAAGCCCCTTAAGGAAGTTGTCACTGGATGTTCCCCGCCATGGATTTCAGTTTCGCGTGGTTGAGGATTATGATCTCCCCCCGGCGGTAATCTATGGTGCCTTCGCGCTTGAAGATGTTGATGGCGCGGCAGACCGGCACGCGGGTGGTGCCCAGGTACTGCGCCAGCTCGCTCTGGTCAATGGCCACTTTCGTGGGCGTGGTATGGCTTTTCTTCGTGAGCTCGAGGATGGCCTCGGCCAGGCGGCCGCGGATATTGTGGAACAGCATGGACGCTATCTCGTTGTCGGCCCTGGTAAGACGGTCGGCCAGCGTATGCAGGAGCTTCAGCGTGAACTGGTGGTTGCCGGCTATGAGTTTGGCGAAGTTCCGCTTCGAGATCACGTACAGCTCCGTGTCCTCGGCGGCCATAGCGGAGGCCGAGCGCACTTTGCCGCCCAGCAGCGACATCTCGCCGAAGAAATCCCCGCGGTTGAGGAACGCGAAGGTCTTTTTCTTGTCCCCGCCGAGGGAGGTGAATATTTTAACCTTGCCGTCCTTTACGATGAAGAACGAGTTGCCAAGGTCCTCCTTGCGGAAGATGATGTCGTTCTTCTTATACTTGCGCGAATGGGCGATCTTTATGACCTGCATGATCTCCGTGTCGCGCAGCCCTCTGAAAAAAGGAACTTTTTTTATTGCGGTCCAGACATGTGTCATAATTCTCCTGCTGTTTCCCGGTTTATTTCTTCTCTGCCATGGCCATGCCGCACTTGGGGCAGGGGCCGGGTTTATCCGAAACGCCGCCCGGGCAGTGCATAGGGCAGACATATTTATGAGCGGCTTTGGCCTCTTTCGGGCCTTCCTTGGCGGCCGGGGCTTTCATGTGCTCCTTGGCGGAGGCTTCCTGTATCTTTTTAATGATGCCGGGGAATTTGCCGGTTATCAGCACTTTCACGCCGTCGGGAGTGTTCTCGATCTTCGTCTCGGCGCCCTGTACGCGGGCCGGGCAGCCTGTGCACATATTTTCCTTGCCGCTGTAATGGACCAGCGTAAGTTCCTGCATTTTCGCTATGGTTTCCTTGTCCTTGGCGGTCATGGTTATTTCAATGCCGCCGGCGGTGTTCTTTGAAACGGTCTCTACGCCGGGCAGTTTCTCCGGGCACATTTTACCGGAGCATTTTTTCGCGGCTGCCTGCTTGTGCATGGGGCAATTCGCGCAGTCATGTTTCGGGGCGGCGGTTTTTTTGGCGTCCTGCGGGGCTTCGGCGGCAAAAGCCGCTCCGGCGGCCACAGCCAGGGCAGCAACGGTGATCAGAAATATTTTTTTCATTTTATTCTCCCTCGTGCAAAAACGTTATGACCGAACTTAAATTATATAAATAAAGGGGCGGCTGTGTCCTGTTGTGCGTTTACCGCCTTAATTGGTAGATTAAAGCTGACGAGTTATTGGAGGCGGACCTATGAAGCTGATCATCGGTTTTCTTATGCTTTTTCCCCTGCTGGCCTGTAAAAAGCCGCCCGAACAGCCCGCCGCTGGCGCCGGACAGGCCGCCTCCGTTCCCGCTGCCCCCGGCCCCGCGCTGCTGGCGCCGGCCGGGGACCGCAACCAGCTGCCCGGGGGCGGCTGGTTCACCTGGAAATTCTCGGAAAAGCCCAAGCTCGGCACGATAATAGCCAAAGTACAGGTCTTTACCAGCTCGGGAGAGCGTGACACCTCCTATGAAGTAACGGGCGAATCCGGCATGCCTTCCATGCGCGACCACGACTCGGGTCCGGTGAAATTCCAGACAAACAGGAAAGGCGATCACCTGTTGCCCGTGAACATCGTAATGGCCGGAGAATGGCAGCTGCTGATAAGACTGCAGAAAGATAAAACGGAGGCATATGCGGGCAAAGTGCTTTTTAGCATTTAGCCTGCTGGCCCTGACGGGCGCCGCGCAGGCCGGCGAAGGGCTGATGTACCTTGAGGCGCAGGGCGTGGCCGGCTATTCCTCCGTGCGGCGGGCCGCCGTTTATCATTCCATGAGCGCCGGCGAGCCGATGCAGAAAACCTCGGCCGGCTTCGACCTGCTGCGCAAGTTCTCCACGGCCTCCGGCGACGCCGGCACGCTGGCCGTGCAGGGCCGCCTGGCCTACGACCCCGACGCTCCGAACCGGCTGGAGCCGCAGCTGTACAACGCCTATTACCGGGCCAGGACGCCGTACGGCTATTTCTGGCTGGGCCATAACAGAACGGCCGCGGGACTGGAAGCCTATTACGACACTCACGGCGCGCTGCTGCAGACCTTGCCCAGGTACGGCTACGGCTTCGACCGTGACTGGGGCCTGGGCGGCGTGCGCGACCTGAACTGGGGCGACGCGGCGTTCTCGCTGACCACCGGCTCAGGCATGCGCCTGCGCGGCGCGGGCGGGTACCTGGGAGCCGGCCGCGTTTCCAGAGGCGTACTGAACCGGGATAATTATACGGCCGGGGTTTATTTTTCAGCCGGGGAAATTCCAGCCATGTCCGGCTATACTGTTATGGACGGCGCGGCCAAGCCGTATTCCGCCGTAGGTTCCGACCTGGCCCTGCTGTGGAACAGCTGGGAGTTCCGCTGCGATGTGCGCGGCGGCACTATGCGGGGCACGCGCTATTTCGCCGGCCTGGGCCGGGCGGGCTACAATTTCCTGGGCGAGAACCGCCTTAAGGTAGAGGCGCAGGCCGTGTATTCAGGCCTGGAGCGCGCGGAAAGCTGGACTTCGGGCCTGGGGGTTTCTTTCGTGGTAACGCCCGCCCTTACCGTGCGGGCGCTGTACGAATATGAAGACGCGATGAACGAGAAGCGGCTGGTCACGCAGCTTTATTATTATCTGCCGCTATAAGGGATTATGTTTAAAAAAATATTCTTGTTCCTGGTCCTGTGCCGGTTCGCGGCGCCGGTATGCGCCGCGGTGGGCTGCGACCTTAACGATCCGGACCGGGACGTGGCGCGGCTGTTCCCCGGCAACACCGGTTACAAGACGCGCTACCTTTCCCTGAAAACCCTGGGGGGCCAGCCGCTCTTGGACCGCGTGGAAAAACGCCTGGGCGACAGTTTTCACGGGCTGTACGAGACCATAGAGGTGCCCTATACGCTTTACGACATCTACCGCGGCACGCAGACCATCGGGTATATTCACGGCGTGAACCAGAAAGGCGAATACGGCGGTATACAGGTGTTCCTGGCGCTGGACGCCGCCCGCGCGATAAAAGCTTTCTATATACAGAAACTCACTTCCCGCGCCGCCAAAGACCTGCGCTCCAAAGACTTCGGCGCGCAGTTCGAGGGCCTGGCGCTGAAGGATTTCGAAGCTTACGACCCGGTGGCGGCCAAAGCCCCGGCCGCTTCCCCCGCCGCGAGGATAAAAGCCCCCGCCAAAGCCGGCCAGGATTTCAACTCGGTAATGCGTGCCGTAAAAAAGAACCTGATACTGATGGACGAGTTCGTGCCCGCGAAGAAGGAAAAATGAACATATATTCCATAGCCTATAAGAACCTGCTGCGCAAGAAAACGCGCACCGCCCTCACCGCCGGGGGCATAATGCTGTCCACCTGGGTGCTGGCCACGCTGCTGGGCTTCAACCGCGGCTACCAGCAGGGCCTTAACCGCGATATCGACAACATGGGCTTTCAGGTACTGCTTACCGCCAAAGGCTGCCCCTACGAGGCCGCCACGCTGATGCTCAAAGGCGGCACGGGGCTGCGCTACATGCCGGAGAACGTAGTAAGCACCGTTTACAAGAACCCCGAAGTGGAAAAGGTGACCCCGATGCTGATGCAGGGCGTGTTCGACCCCAATAAAGGCGAGAACGGCGCGGTGGCGGCCTACCTGGGCGTGGACGCGGCCACTTTCCCGGGCATGAAGCCGTACCTGGAATTCAAGCAGGGCGGCTGGTTCACCGACAACAAAGCTTACGAGGCGGTGCTGGGCTACGAGGCGGCCGAGCTGGAGACCAGGGAGGTGGGCGATAAAATGCTCATCCCCGGCGTGGACAGAGAGATAAAAGTGGTAGGCGTGCTCAAACGCTCGGGCACGCAGGACGACGGCACCATCTTCCTGCCTATCGAAGCGGTACAGAAGCTGTTCGGCAAACAGGGCAAGCTGACCGGCCTCGGCATAAAGGTGAAAAAGGACGCTGACCTGGACGCTTTCGAGAACAAACTGTACGACCTGCCCGACGTGCAGGTGGTGTCCATGGCGCAGGTGAAGACCACCATAATGAACCTGGTCAACAGCGCCCGGGTTATCGTTATGGGCATTGCGGGCATTGCGCTTATAATCGCGATGGCCGGGGTGATAAACACCATCCTGATGTCCGTGATGGAGCGCTACGCCGAGATAGGCATTATCAAGAGCATGGGCGCCCTGCCGCTGGACGTGTTCAAGATGATCTGGGTTGAGACGGCTATCCTGTGCGGGCTGGGCGGCGCGGCCGGCATAGGGCTGGCTTTCCTTACCGCGCGCCTGGCCGAGGCGGCGGTGCGCTATTTTCTGCCCTACGCCCCCAACGGCGCGCTGGTGGCGCTGGACGGCGGCATAACCGCCTTCTCTTTCGCCCTTATCCTGTGCGGCGGGCTCCTGAGCGGCATTTACCCGGCGTGGCGGGCGGCGCGGGTGCGGCCGCTGGAAGCCATACGCAGCGAGGGAGAATAAGAATGGAAAACAATATAGTTATTTCCGCCCAGGACCTGAGCAAGGTCTACCGCCGCGGCTCCGAAGAAGTGCGCGCGGTGGACGGCATAAGCTTCGAAGCCTTCGCCGGCGAGATGGTGGCCATCACCGGCCCGTCGGGCTCCGGCAAGACCACGCTGCTGAACCTGCTGGGCTGCCTGGACAATCCCACGTCGGGCACGCTCAGCGCGGGCGGGCGCGAGGTTTTCGGCGGAGGCCGCGCGCCGGGCGAAAGGGAGCTTACGCTGCTGCGGCGCGAGCTGTTCGGCTACGTGTTCCAGAAGTTCTATCTTATCCCGACGCTGACGGTGGAAGAGAACATAATGCTGCCCGGGGCCTTTTACGAGGCGCCGGGCGCGAAGGCCGCGCTGGACGTTATGCGCCTGCTCGGCATAGAGCGGCGCTACAGGCATCTGCCGGGCGAGCTTTCAGGCGGCGAGATGCAGCGCGTGGCCATAGCGCGCGCGCTGATAAACAGCCCCAAAGTAGTGCTGGCCGACGAGCCCACCGGCAGCCTGGACAGCCGCCGCGCCGGAGAGATAAATGAAATTCTGCGCAGCCTTACGCGCCAGGGGATCACGGTGGTTATGGTCACGCACAACCTGGAACTGGCCGGCAGGGCCGACCGCCGGCTGGAGATCCGCGACGGGAAGATCCACGCCGCCTGAGCGGCCGCGTCCGGGCTTACCAGCCCCTGTTAACCGATGCCGTCGTAAACGCGCCGGTCGTCGTCCGTAAGCGGATCGGCCCCGCGCCGCAGCGGCGCGTGCGCCCTGCCGTAGTAAAGTATCTCTGTCCAGGTCAGCGCGGACGTGCAGGCGATCACGCCGGCCAGGCCCAGCATTATGACCGTAAGCCCTACGTTGATGTAGCCCTGCAGGTCGCCGCGCGGCAGGTAGTTGCCGAAGATGTTCATCACCCCGGCGGTGGCGGTGGTGGCGAGCATGAACAGGAACGGCACGAAAGTGACCAGCGCGTAAACGGGTTTTCGCCGCCTCATTATGAAGGTAGTCCCTACGGCCAGCGCTATGGCCGAAAGCAGCTGGTTGGCTACGCCGAACATGGGCCAGATGGTGCTTACGTTGCCGGCCAGCAGCATGCCGCCCCAGGCCGCGCACACCAGCGCGCTGGTAAGGAAAACCCCCGGCCACCAGTCGCAATTCGCGAACGGCCTGTATACGTTGCCCAGCATTTCCTGCGTTAGGTAGCGCGCCACGCGCGTGCCCGCGTCGATAGTGGTAAGGATGAACAGCGCCTCGAACATGATGGCGAAATGATACCAGTAGGACAGCAGCGTTTTAAGCCCCGGGATGGACGCGAAGATCTGCGCCATGCCGACGGCCAGCGACACCGCTCCCCCCGCCCTGCCTTCCAGGTGTTCTCCCACGGCCAGGCTCATGGCCGGCAGGTTCGTCACCGCCAGGCCCATTTTCCTGAACACTTCCGGCGACACGTTGATGGCGAAATAGTCGCCGGGCAGCAGCACGCAGGCCGCTATCAGCGCCATTATGGAAACGAAGCCTTCGGTGAGCATGGCCCCGTAGGCTATCATGCGGATGTCTTTTTCGCTCGCTATCAGCTTGGGCGTGGTGCCCGAGCCGATAAGCGCGTGGAAGCCGGAGATGGCGCCGCAGGCTATGGTGATGCAGATATAGGGCCAGACCTTGCCGGGGATGATGGGCCCGCCGCCGTGTATAAAACTGGTATAGGCCGGCACGGACAGGTCGGGCCTGACCCAGACTATGCCCAGCGCCAGCAGGGCGATGGTGCCTATCTTCATGTAGGAGCTGAGGTAGTCGCGCGGCGCCAGCAGCAGCCACACCGGCAATATAGAAGCCAGCATGCCGTAAACCGCCAGTATTATGGAAAGGTGCGGTTTGGTGAAGATAAAATAATGAGCCCACGAGCTGCGCGACAGCGGCTCGCCCAGCGCGATGCACAGCACTACCAGCGTAACGCCTATTATGGAGGCCTCGGTAATTTTGCCGGGGCGCATTTTGTTCATATACAGCCCGACGAAAACAGCTATCGGGATGGTCATGGCTATGGAGAAGGTTCCCCAGGAACTTTCGGCCAGCGCGTTGACCACCACCATGCTCAGGCCCGCCAGCGCGGTTATTATTATGAACAGCACCGCCACGCCGGTGGCGCTGCCGGTGACGCGGCCGATCTCGCGCCGCGCTATTCTGGTCAGGGACCTGCCCTCGTAGCGCACCGAGGCGAACAGGATCACCATGTCGTGCACGCCGCCCGCCAGCACGCTGCCTATCAGTATCCAGAGGAAGCCCGGCAGGTAGCCGAACTGCGCCGCCAGCACCGGCCCCACCAGCGGCCCGGCGCCGGCTATGGCCGCGAAATGGTGGCCGAACAGCACCCACTTATTGGTGGGCTTGTAGTCGTAGCCGTTCTCCAGGGTATGGGCGGGCGTGGCTCTTTTATCGATAAAGCCGGCGTAGTAGCGGTAGGCCAGAGCGAAGACCAGCAGGGCGATTATAATCAGCGGCAGGGCGTTCATGGTGCGTCTCCGTGGACTGGCAGTACTAATATCCTAGAATATTTTTCCCGCCGGTATCAAACGGCAGGCCGGGCGGGGTGCAGGGGTGTCAAAACGCGGGTCTCGCACACCGTGCTCGCCCTCATCACTCGGCTGCCGCGCTTACGCAAGCGGCAGCCTCCGTGAAGGTTTTGACACCCCTGCACCCCGCCCGGCTGCGCTGGTTTTCGCGTCGTCGCGTCAGGTGGCTTCGTGGAAAGTAGTGTCGCCCACCACTTCGCAGCGGATGGTGTTCGTCGGGCGGCGCTTGCCGAAAGGGCTCGAGGCCATGAACACCAGCTTCTCGCCGTTCTCTATCGCGCCCTGTTTCAGCAGATGGTCTATTATTTTCTGCGCCACTTCGCTGAAGCGCAGGGTTTCCGGGTTCTCCATCAGGAAAGGCACCACGCCCCAGTTCAGCGCCAGCTGGTGGTAAAGCGTCTCGTGGTGGGTGAAGGCGTAGATAGGCACGCCCGGGCGGAACTTGGACAGCGCCCTGGCGCCGATGCCGCTGTCGGTGACCACCGCGATGGCCTTGGCGTTCCAGTCGTGCGCCGTGTTCACCACGCTGTAAGCCATGATGTTGGTTATCTCGTCGCGGTTCACGTAATCGTGCGTGATGCGCGCCAGCGTGTGGTAATCTATGCCGGACTCCGTGCGGTCTATGATGCGCCCCATCATGTTCACTACGCGTTTAGGGTGCGCGCCCTTGGCGGTCTCGCCTGAAAGCATAACCGACGAGGTCAGCTCCAGCACGGCGTTGGCGATGTCGGTGACCTCCGCGCGGGTGGGATACGTCATCTCGGTCATGGATTCCAGCATCTGCGTGGCCACTATGACCGGCTTGCCGGCCAGGTAGCAGCTGTTGATGATCTTCTTCTGCAGGCCGGGCAGCTCTTCGATGGGCAGTTCTATGCCCAGGTCTCCGCGCGCCACCATGATGCCGTTGGAATCGCGGATGATGTCGTCGAGGTTGGCCAAGGCCTGCTTGTCCTCTATCTTGGCTATCAGCTTAATGGGCGAATCCGGGCTTACGCCGCGTATTATCTCGCGCACGTCGGCTATATCCTTGGCCGTGCGCACGAAGGACAGCGCTATGTATTCAAAGCCGTTCTCCACGGCGAAGGCGATGTCCTTCTTGTCCTTTTCGGACATAAAAGGGATTGGATATTGCACGCCCGGGATGGCCAGGTGGGCCTTGTCCTTCAGCTTGCCGTCGTTGAGCACGCGCAGGCTTACCGCCCCGGGCCATTCGCCGTGGAGCTGGGTCACTTCCAGCTCTATAAAGCCGTCCTGCAGCAGCACGCGCGTGCCTATCTGGCAAAGCTTGTCTATGCGCGGCAGGTTGGTGAAGAAATGGCGCTTCTCGGGCGGCAGAACAGGGATGTCCTCGGGCTGAGCTTCGGTGCTTTCAACGTAAAGGGTATCGCCTTTGGCCAGGAGCACGGGCTTGCTGTAGCCGAACATGCGCACTTCCGGCCCCTTGGTGTCCAGCATGATGGCCAGCGGTACGCCCATCTCTTTGCGCACGGCGCGCAATATGTTCACCCTGTTAAGGGCCTCGTCGTAAGCGCAATGGGAGAAATTTATGCGGGCAACGTTCATGCCCTCCTTAATAAGGTCGCGGACGCAATTCTCGTTCTCGGAGGCAGGGCCGATGGTGCAGATTATCTTGGTCCTGCGCATGTTGTTCATTTCATTTTTCATACCTATATTATAGGAAATACCGCACTTCCGGCATCTGACATTGGACAGCCCGTACGGCGGGCCGCCCGGCTCAGGTTTTTTAAGAGCGGCAGGGGGCCGGAGTTTTGTAAAATCAGGATATAGCGCTTTTGGGAGGCAATATGGCTAAATTTATCCAGAAACCTATGATCGTCCGGGCGGCGGGCAACAAGCCCAAGATCATCGAAGAATATATCGGGCGGGTCAACTCCGGCAGCACCACCATCAGCGTGGCCCGCATGGTAAGCCCCGGCGGCTGGGAAGAGCCGCCGCAGTCCCCCCGTTTCGCTGAATACACCCTGGTGCTGAGAGGACTGCTTAAGGTTGAGACGCAGACCGAAGTTTTTGAAGTGCGTGGCGGCCAGGCTATAATCTTCGAACCCGGCGAGCGGGTGCGCTATTCCACCCCGGCCCCGGAAGGCGCGGAATACATAGCCATCTGCCTGCCGGCCTTTTCGCACGAGACCGTCCGCCGCGAAGGCTGAGCTAAAAACCAGCTGCGCGCTTTATTCGATCTTATTCAGCTCCAGGGTGGAATCCGCCATTATTTTCACCGCGCTGGCGGCAACTTCCGAGCCGAGTTTTAATTGAAGGTCGCCCATGGCCGTTACGACGATAAGCCCTTCCAGGACCGCCAGGATATCCGTGTTGGCCGTGTCCACGCCGGCCGACGCTGATCCGATGATAGCGTTGATCGTCCCGCCCGATTTTCCTTCCATAAGCTGCCCCGCGTTGGTAGTGGCCACGCTATCTCCGACGCCGGTCGCGGCCGTGCCGCCGGTAGTGACGTTCCGCCACATCGCCCGCATTTTCCCGACCGTGCCGGTGTGGTTGAGCGCGAACGCGATGCCCGTACCAGTGTTCGCGGTCTGGTAAATGAGCGTGTAAATGAATTTCCAGGTTCCAACACCTACGCCCGTAGTAGTCATTACCGCCGCACACAGGGCCGTGGTGGTGCAGGTGGCCGAGTCGCCGGTCAGGACCTGCCAGGTCATAGCCGGCCCGGCAGCCCCGGAATTACCCAAGATCCGCTGCGGGTTCTCCCGCCAGACTGTTCCGTCGTACCATTTCAGCGTATTGTTATCCCCGGAGTCGATGGCGATATCGCCTGAGGAGGGGCTGCCCGGGAGGGCGGCCGGAGTCACCAGGAGCCCGCCGCTCATAGTCTGCTTTCCAGTGAACGTGTTGGCACCGAGTATGGCCGCCGTACCGGCTATTTTTGACGGCGCTATCGCCGCTGCGGGGTCGACATTCTCGTCCATTATAGCGTCAACCGCAATGGATGAAGCGATCACGCTCGCGCCCAGGCTGCCGGCGGCTATATTCACGGCAGGCACGCCGCTGCCTACTTTTGAGCCGGCGATACCCACGATAGCGGAATCTTGTACAGAGCCGACCGCGTGGGACGATGCTATCACGCTCGCGCCGAGCGAGCCGGCGCTGATATTGGCGGCGGTCAGGCTGGTCAGCGCCGCGCCGCTGATCGCGGGCAGAGCGCCGCTCAGCTTGGAAGACGCCATGCCTACGATGGAGGCGTCCTGCACGGCGTTCACAGCTATGGACGAGGCTATTACGCTCCCACCCAGGCTGCCGGCGGCTATATTGGCGGCAGGTACGCCGCTGCCTACCTTCGAGCCGGACACACCCACTATGGAGACGTCCTGCACGGCATTTACCGCTATGGATGAAGCGATCACGCTAGCACCGAGAGAGCCGGCGCTGATGTTGGCCGCGGTCAGGCTGGTCAGCGCCGCGCCGCTGATAGCGGGCAGCGCGCCGCTCAGCTTGGAAGACGCCATGCCCACGATGGAGGCGTCCTGCACGGCGTTAACTGCTATCGACGAAGCGATCACGCTCGCGCCCAGGGTGCCGTTGGCTATGGCGCTGGTAGCCACCTTGTTGCCCGTGGTTATCTGGTTCAGCTTGGAGTCGTCTATCGAACCCGCCAGCATCGCGCTCGTCACTTTAGTGCCGCCGATCGCGGTTACTCCGGAATTTGATATCGTGACATCGCCGGTCACCGCCACCGCCGCCGCCAGATTGGAAGCGTTGCCCACCCAGATACTGGCGTTGGCCAGCGCGGAACCGACCGGGGACGCGGCTATATTGCTAAGACCGGACCCGTCGCCGTAATACTTAGCGGCTGACGAATAGCCTACGGTATAAACGTTCGAAGAGAACGCGGTTCTGTAATTCGCCGAATCGTCATACATATACCTGTTCGACTGGAACCCCGACCCGTCGCCGGGCGCAATTGAATAAGTCGACCTTATTACGCCCGAAACGTCCAATTTCGCTCCCGGGGTCGTAGTCCCGACGCCGACATTGCCGGCGAAATAAGACTGGCCATTCACGCTGAACAGGACCGGAATTGTAGCTGTCGGGGTATAGCCGACGCCGGCGTTAGTGCCTTTTATCATTAATGGACCGGTCTGGGCATTAGCGATCGTAAAAAATATATAGCCGCCGGCCGGCGCGCCAAACCATATTTCAGTACCGTCGTTCTTTGTCTGCCAGCTGTAATTGGTGTCAGACGGGCTTGCTATTGCACCGGCCCAGATATCCGAATATCCGGAGATGGGATCATTGCCAAAGATGAAATTAGAAACGCCCCCCGTAGCCAAACCGATCTTGTTTGAACCTTTCAGGTAAAACCCGCTGTTCGTATTATTGCTGAAACTCAAAGCCGGCGTTGAAGCAGTGCCATCCGGAATAAAAGCATACCCCGAACTGTTCACCTGGAATTGAGAAGCCGGCCCGACCGAAAACAGTGAGCTTGGCCCGGCCGTCCCGATGCCGACGTTGCCAGCTGAAACGATCAGGCCCGAGGATATCGTAACCCCCGGCACGGAAGCGCTTTGCGCGGTGAAAGCAGCCGTGGCCGCACTAACGCCGTAGGTAACAAGCAGTCCGCCCTCGCCCGTGATAGTAGCCGAGGAGTTAAAGACCGCAGTTACGGGGAGTATGTCCTGGTCAACTCCGTTCATTATAGCCGTTGCAGGGGCCACCGTCAGTAATAAAAAGATGGCCGCCGCTACAGGCCGGATAGTAGCACCTGTCCTCTGAGACCTCGGTGCAGGCAGGTGATACTTGCAATTTATATCCATACTATATCGTCCCTCATTCCGGCCCTATTCGAACAGCAGGAAAAAGCTATTCAGGCATTCCGCGCCGGAGCTCGTGCCGGGGATCTGTGTAGGCAGGATGCTGGTAGCGACAGTCCCCGCGATCCCGGCTGTCGCGCCATACGCGTTCGCCGCCGTCGTAGTGGTCCCGTTGGCGCCGGCGGTTACATCTGAACCCGTGGGGGAGTTAGAGAGAATAATGACACCACCACCGCCGCCGCCGCCAGGGCCGTGGTAGTTGCAGGCGGGGCCGGGAGGGCTGCCAGTGCATCCTGTGCCCGGGGCCTGGGCCGGCCAGGTGTTGGAGCCGACTCCTCCGTGCGCGGCGAGAGTGAGGCCGGTGAGATTGCTATTCAGGGCGGTGAAGACGATGCTTCCGCCGGCGCCGCCGGCGCCGCCGCCTTCATTTAGCGGCACAAGCCCTGCGGCGCCGTTCGCCGTGATCGTGCCCGTGTTCGCCACGCTGCCGACCCGGATCAGGATCAGGCCGCCGCCCCCGCCGCCGCTCGACGTCGGCCCGGCGGTGTCGTCCCTGGTGCCTGACCCGCCTCCGCCCCCGAGGACGACCCTCCTTGCCGATGCGGGGAATTTCCGCCGCCGCCGGCGTTGCCCGGGGCTCAGCGGCCCATGCCGCCGGTGATGCTGAGGCCTTGGTATGTATAGTCGGTGCCGGTTGCCGCCACCGCGCTCCCATTGTAGATATAAGCAGGGGTGCCCGCAATGCCTTCGGCTTTCGCGCCGTTGAAGTTCTTGGTCGAGCTCTGAACGTAGTCCGTGCTCACGCCACCGGTGTCACCTGCGAGCTGGCGGGCGCCGCCGCCGCGGAAGCCCAGGCCGTCCAGGCTGACCGTTGCCGCCCCGAGGCTCAGCGTGCCGGAAACATCTACGGCAAGAACGCCGCCCGTGGCGCCGTCCCAGGCCGCTGCCGTCAGGCCCGAGGTCAGCGTGGCCGAGCTGTACTGCGGGACCCGCACGACCTGAAATGTCCGCTGGCCCTGGGCGGCGGTGGCGGCGGCGTTCGTATAGGCGTGGATAAGGCCGCCGCTCAAACCCATTCCCTGGAACGAAAGCGTGCCGCCGCCGGTCCCGACTGCGCTCAGGGCCTTCACATATTCGTACATCCCCGCTCTGTTGAGGCTCGTGGAGCTGCTGGCGGGATCACCGGATACGCCGTCGCCGTAGGAGCTCGTGTTCGAAGAATCGATCGCGGCGTCCTGCATCTGGATGACGAGGACCATGTCTCCCGCAGCGATCGGTGCCGCTGCTCCGCGGGCGGTTCCCAGCGTGAGGGAGACGGCGTTCGCCGCGGCCGAAGCCGTGCCGGGCCAATAGGTGTT
>JAPLKJ010000010.1 GCA_026388125.1 Elusimicrobiota bacterium | reverse complement strand
GAGACCCACCTGGAGACCAGAGCCACCGCGGGTAACGTGTCCACCTCGGCCACCCCGGCCGCCAGCGCCAACCCGGCCTCCGCCATAGTGGCGCGCGACGCCAGCGGCAATTTCACGGCGGGCACCATAACCGAGGCCCTGGCGGGCAACGCTACCACGGCCACCACCGCCGCGATGGCCGACAACCTGGCCGGCGGGGCGGCGGGGAACATAGTTTACCAGTCGGCCGCCAATACCAGCGCCATGCTGTCGGCCGGCACCGCCGACTACATATTGCAGAGCAACGGCGCGGGCCTCGCGCCTACCTGGACCAACGCGCCTACCATAAGCGGAGCTAATATAACCGGAATTCCCGCGGCCAACATAGGGCCAGGCAATCTGGGCCCGCAGGTGGTGGCGTCCTCCATAGCCGTCGGCGCGGTCTACCCGGGCGCCGTAGCGGCCGGCACTTACGGCGTAAATATCACCGGCAACGCCAATACGGCCAGCAACATGTCCGGCGGCTCCGCCAACCAGATGCTGTACCAGAGCTCGCTTAACAACACGGCCTTCGTGGCCGCGCCCGGCATAAATATGGTGCTCTTCGGCAACAACGGCGCGCCCCAGTGGACCAATACGCCCTCCTTTACCGGCACTAACGTGACCTCCATTCCCTGGGCCAACGTGCTGAAGACCGGCTCCTCGCTGGCCCAGCTTGAGACCCGCAGCGCGTCCGTCCTGGATTCCGGCATCCTGCCGCTGGCGCGGCTCTCCGGCATCACCAACGCCGAGATCTCGGAGTCGGCGGCTATCTCGGATACGAAGCTCGATATTATCGCCACGGCGGGCAAAGTGTCCAACACGGCCACCACGGCCACTAATCTCAACACCGGCGGCGCCATAGTGGCGCGCGACGCGAGCGGCAATTTTACGGCGGGTACCATAACCGCGGCCCTGGCCGGCAACGCTGCCACGGCCACCACGGCCACGCTGGCCAGCAGCCTGGCCGGCGGAGCGGCCGGGAACATCGTTTACCAGTCCGGCAATAACACCAGCGCCATGCTTGCGGCCGGCGCCGTCAATTTCCTGCTGCAGGGCAACGGCGCGGCGGCGCCCCTCTGGACCAACGCCCCCACGGTAAGCGGCGCCAACATCACCGGCCTCCCGGCGGCCAATATAGCGGACGGCAAACTGGGGGCGGGTGTGGTGGCGTCCTCGATAGCCGTCAACGCGGTCTACCCGGGCGCCGTTGCGGCCGGCACCTACGGCGTGAATATAAGCGGCAACGCCAATACGGCCAGCAACCTCAACGGCGGGGCGGCCAACCAGGTGCTGTACCAGAGCGGCCTCGGCGCCACCGCTTTCGTGGCCGTTCCCGGCGCCAACTCCGTGCTGTTCGCCAACGGCGGCGCGCCTTCGTGGAGCAACGCTCCCACCCTGACCGGCACGAACATAACCGGCCTGCCCTGGGCGGGCGTGCTGAAGACCGGCTCAACGCTGGCCGACCTGGAGACGCGCAGCGCGGCCGACCTGACCAGCGGCGTGCTGCCGCTGGCGCGGCTCTCCGGCATCACCAACACCGAAATAGCGGCCGCGGCGGCTATCGTCGACACCAAACTGGCCACCATCTCCACGGCGGGTAAAGTGTCCAACTCGGCCACCACGGCCACCAATCTCAACACCGCCTCTTCCATAGTGGCGCGCGACGCGAGCGGCAATTTCACGGCGGGCACCATAACGGCGGACCTGGCCGGCAACGCTACCACGGCCACCACGGCCGCTAACGCCGCCACCGCCGCCACCGCCGCTAACCTGGCCGGCGGCCAGGCCAACCAGATGCCGTACCAGAGCGCCGCCAACGCCACCACTTTCGTGGCGGCCCCGGGCCTCAATATGGTGCTGTTCGGCAACGGCGGCGCGCCGGCATGGAGCAATACGCCGGCCTTTACCGCTACGAACGTAACAGGCCTGCCCTGGACGGGCGTGCTTAAGAACGGCTCAACGCTGGCCGACCTGGAGACGCGCAGCGCGGCCGACCTGAACTCGGGCATTCTGCCTCTGGCGCGGCTGAGCGGCATCACCAATGCCGAGATAGCGGCCGCGGCGGGCATCGTGGACAGCAAACTGGCCACTATCGCCGCGGCGGGCAAGGTCTCCAACTCGGCTACCAC
>JAPLKJ010000105.1 GCA_026388125.1 Elusimicrobiota bacterium | reverse complement strand
GCCTCCTGGAGGGAGGCCGTGGAGCGGGTGTTCGCCGGCGCGCCGCTGGACCGGGCCGAGAGCAAACTGGCCCGGGCCGCCGGGCTCTTTCCTCTTAAAAAGGAACACTTTCTGCTGGTGCTGGAAGGGGTAAGCCTGGACCTGACAAAAAAGAACTACGCCACTTTTTCCGAGCTGGAGGATTATATGCGCCGGGTAGCCGGCGCGGTGGGCCTGGCCTGCCTGGCGGTGTTCGGCTATGACGCGCCCGGCGCGGAGCTGCTGGCCGAGAAACTGGGCTTCGCGGTGCAGCTCACCAACATCCTGCGCGACGCGGCGCAGGATTACGCCGCCGGCAGGATCTACCTGCCCGCCGAGGACCTGGCGCGTTTCGGCGTGCTCCCGCGCGACCTGGGAGGTTCCAATTACACCCCTAATTTTATAGAATTGATGCGGTTCGAGGCCGCCCGGGCGGAGGAGTTCTACGCCGGCGCGCTGGCGGGAGCCGAACCGCGGCAGAAACGCAGGCTGGCGGGGGCGCTGGCGATGCGCGGCCTCTACAGGGAACTGCTGGCCAAGCTGGCGCGGCGCGGCTTCAGGGTAAAAGAAAAAAAGCTGCGCCTTAATTCCGCCGAAAAGGTAAAGGCGCTGTTCAGCGCCTGGAACGACTACAGGAGAATTTAACCATGCTTAAATCCGACGCCTGGATCCGCGAGATGTGCCGCAAACAGAAGATGATCTCCCCGTTCGTGGAGGGGCTGGTAGCCAAAGGGAAGGTTTCCTACGGCCTGTCCTCCTACGGTTACGACATCCGCGTGGCCGACGAATACAAGGTGTTCACCGACGTGCACAACTGCGTGGTTGACCCCAAGGAATTCAAGGACAAGTCCTTCGTGGACATGAAAGCGCCCTTCTGCATAGTGCCGGCCCATTCGTTCGCGCTGGCCCGCTCGGTGGAATATTTCCGCATCCCGAGAAGCGTCCTCGGCCTGTGCATCGGCAAGAGCACTTACGCGCGCTGCGGCATAGTGGTGAACATCACCCCGCTGGAGCCGGAATGGGAAGGGCACCTTACGCTGGAGATCTCCAACACCACCCCCCTGCCGGCGAAAATATATTCCAACGAAGGCATCGCCCAGCTGGTCTTCCTGGGCTCCGACCAGGAATGCGAGACCTCTTATAAGGACAGGAAAGGCAAGTACCAGGCCCAGCGCGGGGTAACGCTGCCCCGCATTTTGAAACCGCATTGACTTTGGGGCGCGCGGCACGGGGCCGCGGCACGGGGAACGCAATGAAAACCTTCGCCGGAATAAAGAATCACCTGAAGGCGGCCGGGCTGCTGCTGCTGGCGCTGCCGGCCGCGCTGCCGGCCGCGGACGAACTGGCCCGCGCGCGGGAAGCCGCGTCGCTGGGCTCGGAGTCACGGGCGCTGGAAATAGCCATGCAGGGCCTGAAGCAGCCGCCGCCCGACAGGGAGCTCTTCCTTTACGCGGTGGAGCTCCTGCCGGAAAAACCCGGCGCGCACGCCTCGGCCCTGGCCGCCATGGCGCGGGCGAAGCTCGAAAAGGAAAGCGACGATTACGCCTGGTACCTGGGCCTGTGCAAGACCATGCGCGCGGCGGGCCGCGCGCGGGAAGCGCTGCCCGACTGCCGCAAGGCCCTGGAGCTCGAGCCGGTCACCTATCCCCCGTACCGGGAACTGGGCCTCACCTACGCGGCCTCCGGCAACCAGGCCAAGGCCGTGGAAGCCCTTTCACAGGGAGTGGAAATTTCATCAGCCAGCTACCAGGCCCATTACCAGCTGGCCAGGGCGCTGGAGAATTCCGGTAACTACCCGGGCGCGCGCAGGACCTATACCCGGGCGCGGGCGCTGACGCGCGGCACCAGGGGCATGGACGCCAGGTATTACGCCGCGCTGATAACGGCCGGTCTGAAGCGGCTCGACCGGAAAACGAAGGAGGCCGCCGCCGCCGAACCGGAGGCGCCGGGCAGGGAACGCCTTTATGCCGCCTGCCTGGAAAAGTTCCGCGCCGCCGTCCGCAGGGACGAGCTGGTAGCCGCGGCCGACCTCAGCGCCGGCTGCCTGAAGCTGGTGCCCGGCGATCCCCAGCTGGCCGGCGAGCTCGCCCCCCTGCTGGTGCGCCTCGGGAAATACGAGGAAGCGGTGAAAGAATACGAGCGGGCCGCCGCCCTGTACGCCGGCCGCCGGGACATGGTCTCTTTCCTGCGCCTGAAGGCGGCCGAGCTCTGGGTAAAACTGGGCGACGCCGCGAAAGCCACCGCCCAGTACCGGCTGGCGGCGGCGGCGAACCCGGCGGACCTGAACGCGCTGAAAGGCCTGGCCGCGGCGCTGGAAGCGCGCTCGGATTTCAAGGCGGCGCTGGAGACCTACGAGGCCATACTCAAACTGGAGCCCGCCAACGCCGGCGCCCGGACCCGCGCCGAGGAGCTCAAGACCGGCCTGCTGACCAACGAGCAGATCATGGATGAGCTCAGGCTGCGCAAGGTCATCGACGAGAAGAAGCTGGTGCTGCAGCCCGAGGACATAAAGAAGTTCAAGGCCCTCAGGGCGGCCGAAATAAGCGGCGCGGTCGATTATGTCCGGGCCAAAGCCCGATCCCCGAAAGGGCTGTCCGTCGAACGAAAAACCCCGGACGGGACGAAGGTACTGCTTTCCGACGCGGGCTACAAAGCCTACGTCTTCCTCGCCACGCGCGACGCCATCGCTTTCTTCGAGCGGCAGAAGATAGGGCTGCGCGAGATCTTCAAGCTCCGCGACCTGCAGGGCGAGCCCGTCTTCGACGCCGCCGGCAACCTTACGCCGGAAGGCGCCGAAGCCTGGCGCAAAGCGCAGGCCGGCGGCAAGACCTGGCTGCTGTTCTACGAGACCGTGGCGGAAAACCCCAAGGCCCTGCAGGCGAACAGGGACATAGCGGCGGCGCTGAGCGAAGGCTACAGGGAGATCTCCGAGCCGGAATACCTCTGGCTGCTGCGCGCCACCAACTGCCCGGAAGATGTGCTGCGCGACAAGCCTTTATCCATGCGGTTCATCAGCGACGGGGCGCGGTCGCGCTACCTGATGTGCTACGTCAGCAATTCCGCGTGCATGAACCAGATCAACGAGAAACTTACCTCATACGTGGAATCCTACCGCGAGGGCAACACGGAGATGAAGACCACCGGGACCTCCAATGCTTTCTTCGGTATAGGCGGCACTAAAAAATACCGTTTCTGCGAGAACGGCAAGATCTGGAACGGGCAATAACTGGCCGCGTTTTTTTCCCCTTTGCACGCCCGGGGAAAATTTTGTATCATTTCCATACTATGATACAGAGAACGACTTTACCCAAGGCCGATACGGCCGAAAAAACCAGAAAATGGCATTTTTTTGACGCCAAAGACCAGATACTCGGGCGGCTCTCCACCAAGATCGCCGTACTGCTGATGGGCAAACACAAACGCGATTTCGCCCACAACACCGACTGCGGAGATTTCGTGGTGGTCACCAACGCCAAAGATCTGCGCTTCACCGGCAACAAGATAGAACAGAAGTTCTACTTCCGCCACTCCGGCTACGCCGCCGGCGCGAAGACCATCCCGCTGAAGCGCCAGATGGAGAACGACCCCACCCACGTGCTCGAGCTGTCGGTGCGCCGCATGCTCGACGACAACCGCCTGCGCAACGGCCGCATGAAGCGCCTCCGCATTTTCGCCGGGACCCAGACCCAGTTCCCGATGCCCAAAGCCGCCAAAGCGGCGTAAGCGAGTACAGGACAACAACTATGGAAAACAAGAACCTTATTCTAGCCACCGGCAGGCGCAAGACCTCCGTGGCGCAGGTGCGCATGTCGCAGGGCGGAGAAGGCAAGATAACCATCAACTCCAAGACCCCCGAAGCTTATTTCGGCAATACCCCGCGCCTGCGCTGGGTGATCAACACTCCCTTCGACCTGGCCAAGGACCAGAAGTTCGACTGCGTGGTGAAAGTGGTCGGCGGCGGCGTGTCCAGCCAGGCCGGCGCGATACGCCACGGCATAGCCCGCGCTATAGCCAGCCTCGGCGACAGCTTCCACGCTTCCATGAAGAAAGCCGGTTTCCTCACCCGCGATTCGCGCATGGTGGAAAGAAAGAAACCCGGCCGGCCCAAAGCCAGGAAGCGCTTCCAGTTCTCCAAGAGGTGATATCCTCCCGGTGATCTGCCGAACGCGGAAGGCCTTAAAAGCCTTCCGCGTTTTTTTTACCCGGTTTAAAATGCTGCGACGACTGTTCCTCTATCTCACCGACGCGCGCCTCAGGGCCGTGCTTAAGACCCTGGACGACTGCGCCGACGCGCTGG
>JAPLKJ010000084.1 GCA_026388125.1 Elusimicrobiota bacterium | reverse complement strand
GGTAGACACGCACGTTTGAGGGGCGTGTGCCTAACGGCGTGCGGGTTCGATTCCCGCCCCGAGCAAATTTTGCGGGAGGGTCCATCCCTCCCGCTTTTTTTTATCCCCTATGTTATCCAGATATTTCAAGCCTTCCGTACTGCAGGAGATCGCCGCCAAAGCCGGCACGCCCGTTTACGTCTATTCCGCCGCTGTCTTCATCAAGCAGACGGCCGCGTATAAAAAAGCGTTCCGCGCCCTCGACCCCCTGTTCTGCTACGCTATGAAAGCCAACTCCAACGGCGCCCTGTGCGCGCTGGCGGCGGGGCAGGGCTTCGGCGCCGACGTGGTGAGCGGCGGCGAGCTGTACCGCGCCCTGCGCGCCGGGTTCGCGCCGGGCAAAATTATCTTCTCCGGAGTGGGCAAGACCCCCGACGAACTCGAGTACGCGCTCAGGACCGGCCTGCTGTTCGTCAACGCGGAATCCTTCGAAGAAGTGCAGGCGCTGGAGCGGGCGGCGGCGAAGCTTAAGAAAACAGCGCCGTTCTCGCTGCGCATTAATCCCGACGTGGACCCCCATACCCACAGGTTCATCGCCACCGGCAAGCTGGGCAGCAAGTTCGGCGTCTCGTTCGAAGAGGCCGAGAAGATCTATATGTACGCCGCCGAGTCCGAACATCTTAAGCCGGTGGGCGCGCAGTTCCATATCGGCTCGCAGGTGCACTCCGCGGGGCCTTACGCCATGGCTGCCGGGCGCCTGGCCGCCTTCATCCTTAAACTGGCCTCCCGAGGCGTCAACCTGGTTTACGCCGACGTGGGCGGCGGCTGGGGCGTCAGGGAGGGCTCCGAAATGTCGGACCTGGCGCCGCTGGCGCGCGCCATAGCCGGGGTGTTCCAGGGCACGGGCCTGAAAGTGGTGCTCGAGCCCGGCCGCTCCATAGCCGCGCCGTCCGGGGCGCTGCTTACCCGCGTGCTGTACCGCAAACGCGGCGGCAGCAAGAATTTCATCGTGGTGGACGCCGCCATGAACGACCTGGTGCGGCCGGCGCTTTACGGGGCCAAACACCCGGTGGCGCTGCTGGGCGCGGCCCGCGGGCCGCTGAAAAAATATGATATCGTAGGGCCGGTCTGCGAAAGCGGGGATTTCCTGGCCAAGGGCGTGCCGCTGCCGGAGCCGCGCAACGGCGACCTGCTGCTGATCTACTCGGCCGGGGCTTACGGCTTCTCGATGAGCTCACAGTACAATTCCCGCCCGCGCGCGGCGGAAGCGCTGCTTACCGGGGCCGGGGCCTGGCGGCTGGTGCGCAGGCGCGAGACCTACAAGGACCTGGTAGCCGCCGAGCTTTAAGCCCGCCGGCCCGCGCAAAAAAGGAACGCCCCGTAACGGGGCGTTCCTTTTTGCCGGAGGGAGTTCCTTTTACAGCGCGCCCAGGGAGCTCAGCAGCTGGCGCAGGCTGCGCTGCTGGGGTTCGGTCAGCGGCGGCACGTCCGCGGGGGGCGGCGGCAGCGCCGGCGCCGGCGTGTTGAAGATCAGCCCGGTGAGCAGCGGCTTTTTCGCGTAAAGGTTATCGCCGGGGCAGTCGGAGTTCCCTATGTCGCGGTGGGCGTAGAAGCTGCTGACCGGCACTTCGTAGGTGTCCTTGAGATAGCGGCCTACGGCCACGAAGGAATCCTGCGTGGCGCCGGTGAAAACGTCGGCGGACGGCGGGTGGTAGTTGCCCATTATGGAAATGCCTATGTTGCCGGTGTTGCGGCTCAGCACGTGGGCCCCGAGCACGTTTATCGGCCGGCCTTCGAAAATATTGCCGGCGGGGTCTATCAGGAAATGGTAGGCGATGTCTATCCAGCCGCGGCCGTGCTGATGATAATCCTGTATGAACAGCATTTCATTAACGGCTTCGGCGTAGTTCTTCGGATAATGCGCCTGGGTATGGTGCAGCGTGAAATACCGGGGCGCATGCGGCGTGTAGGGCTGG
>JAPLKJ010000135.1 GCA_026388125.1 Elusimicrobiota bacterium | reverse complement strand
CGCCGACGTCGTCATTAAAGCCGAGGCCAATTTCGATTACGGCGGCCTGGCCTCCACCAAAGGCAGCTTCGCCGCCGCCAACACCACTTACGGCGCCATAGCGCTGCAGGACCTGCAGGCCGAATGGTCGCTGTTCAACCTGCTCAAACCGCTGGCCGAGAAGAACTATTCGATAACGCTGACGGCGCAGAAGCTGCTGATCCCGGGCCAGGAGAACTCCATAAGGGACGGCGTGGCGAAAGGGCTGGACCTGTTCTCGGCGGCCATGGGCAGGCCGGCGCCCAAAATAGAGGACATAGAGATGTCCGAGCTGAAGGCCGCTTTCAGGCTCAACGATTCCGTGCTTTCGGTGAGCGACATAGCCCTGCGCACCAATTTCATGAACCTCGACGCAGGCATCACCATAGACGGCCCCGCCGCCAAGGCCGACGCGTCGCTGGAGGCGGACATAGGCGCCAACAAGCTGAAAATGTCGGCGGCCGGCCTGATGTCGGACCCGAAGATAAAGCCGCTGCTGTCCGACACCCTTACCAGAAAATTCAAAGAGGCGCTGACCAATATAGAGGCTGGCCTGCTCAAGGTATTTCCGGTAGTTCCCGCCGCGGAACCCGCAGGAGAAAAAAATGTCTAAAAAAGTCATCATCATCGGCGCCGGTCCCGGCGGCTACCCCGCCGCGCTGCGCCTTAAGGAACTGGGCGCGGACGTAGCCATTGCCGAAGCCTGGGATTTCGGCGGCACCTGCCTCAACCGGGGCTGCATTCCCTCCAAGGCTTTCCTGGACACCGGCCACAGGGTGCACGCCTTCGAAGGCCTGCGCAAACTGCTGAAGGAAGATTCCGGAGTGAATTTTTCGGCCTCCATGCTGGACTGGGGTAAGGTGAAGGCCCGCCGCGCCGAGGTTATATTGAAGCTGCGCGCCTCGCTGGAAAAGCTTTTCCAGGCTAAAAAAATAGAAGTGCTGCGCGGCCGCGCCGCGTTCTCCGGGCCCGGCGAGGTTACGATAACCGGCCCGCAGGGCGAGACGAAGCGCCAGTTCGACGCCGCCATACTGGCCTCCGGCACCCGGCCCAGCTTCCCCCCGCTGTTCAGGGATTTCCAGGACCAGCTTACCGATTCGGACCGCATCTTCGACCTGCCGCAGAAGCCGGGCGCGCTGCTGATAGTGGGCGCGGGCGTGATAGGGCTGGAGTTCGCCTGCTTCTTCAACGCGCTGGGCGTAAAAGTGGACGTGCTCGAGATACTGCCCGACATCCTGGCCGGCGAGGACCCGCAGGTCACCCGCGCGGTGCGCTCCTCTTTCGAGCGGCGCGGCATCAAGTTCCACCTCGGCCAAAAAGCGGTGAACATAGAAATTTCCGGCGGCGTAAAAACGGTGGAGCTGGAGGACGGCACGAAGCTGGCCGCCGGCGAGATACTGGTGGGCGCCGGGCGCGCTGCCGACCTGGAAGGCATGGGCCTTGAAGCCCTGGGCATAGCCTGGGACAGGCGCGGCGTCAAGGTGAACGAATTCATGCAGACCGCTCAGCCGCAGATCTACGCCGTGGGCGACGTCAACGGCCTCTCGCTGCTGGCCCATTCGGCCAGCCGCCAGGGAGAGATAGCCGCCGAGAACATAATGGGCGCGCGGCACACTTTCGACGCCGACATAGTGCCCAAATGCGTCTATTCCTGGCCGGAGGTGGGGTCGGTGGGCCTTACCAAGGCCGCCGCCGAGGCGAAAGGCCTGGCGGTAAAGACCTCCCGGGCCTATTTCCTGGGCATCGGCAAAGCGGTGGCCACCGACGAAACGGAGGGCTTCGTGCAGCTGGTCTTCAACGCCGCCGACGAGACCGTGCTGGGCGCGCAGATAGTGGGCGGCCCGGCCACCGAGCTGATACACGTCATAGCGCTGGCGGTGAAGCTGAAGCTCAAACGCCCGGACCTTAAAGGAATAATCTACGCGCATCCGACCATGGCGGAAGCCATACATGAGGCACTGAACAAGTAGAAGGTTTTACCAGCGGCAGGTCAGGCCCAGATGATGGGTGGCGCCCAGGTCGCCCATGGCCTTAAAAGCGTAATCGAGCGATAACCGCCTCCGGGCCAGGCCGAAGCCGGCGGAGATGCCGTTTACCCCGCCGGTATCCAGGGCGGCCGTATTATAGCCTGCGCGCAGGTACAGCGTCCACGCGCTTTTCATCTCGACGGCGTACTCGCCGCCGGCCGCCAGCCAGGCTGAACCGTCCTTGGGGAAATTAAGGTCGGCGGCCCATTCCCAGTTCGTGCGGGAAGTGATGTTAATGCCGAGCCTGACGTTCACCGGCAGCGGCGAACTTTCCTTATTAAACTTCAGCCCTTTGCCCATGTTCTGCGCGGCCAGCCCCAGCGACAGGTCCTCGCCGCTGATAAGCAGGCCCAGGTCCATAGCCGTGGTGGCCGCCGAGCCGTAGATCTTAGAATCAATATACTTTCCTACCGCGCCCACTTTAATATCCTCGTCGATGTTGTAGCCCCAGCCCAGGGAGTAGGCGCTGTCGACGGGAGAAAGGTTGCCCGCCGCCGCGCCGGTATTATCCAGGGAGGCCATGCTCCCGTACTTCAGATACTGCACGCCCAGGCCCACGACTCCCGCTTTGCCCAACGGAACGGCTATGCCCGCCGCGTCGTAGGAAATCTCCTCCACCAGCAGGGAGTGGCTGAACGAGAACCCTGTCAGCCAGTTCCCGGCCAGTCCGGCCGGGTTCTGGAACAGGGCCATCGGCCCGCGCGCCGCCCCTGCCACGGCCTCGCCCATGCCGGCGCTGCGCGCGTCGGCCGGCAGCTTAAGGAACCCGGCCGTGGCCGTGCCCGCCGTATTGGCGCAGTACCCCGTGCCCGCCGCGGCGGACAGTATCAGGGTTAAGAGCAAACAAGCCGGTCTTTTCATCTTTCCACCGCTATCTTCATTGTTTTAACGTACTGGCCCGACTTTATATGGGCCAGGTACACGCCGCTGGCCGCCTTCAGCCCCGCAGAGTTCTTGCCGTCCCACACCTTGCGGCCCAGGTCGGCGGGCGCAAGTTTCAGTTCCCGCACCAACTGTCCGGTTATCGTATATATCCTTATCTCGGTCCTGTCGGTAAGGTTGGTGAAAATTATGCCGTCCGTGCCCGCCGCGGAATCGAACTTGTCGCCCGAGCCGGGGCGCCAGGGCACCGGGTAGACTTTGGCCGAATTAAGATCGCCTGACAGCGTGGCGAACAGCGCGAAAAAGCTGAAATGCGAGGTGTGGCCGGTAACTTTTTTTTCGGAACAATCCACTACCGAACCCGTGTCGAACACCCATGGACCGGCCGCGCTGTGCGCCGAATACATTCTGAGCTGGCTGCAGCGCACCAGGGTGCCGTCCACAATGCCGTCGTTGTCGGCGTCGGGGAACACCAGCGTCACCTCCGCCAGCAACCCGCCGGCCAGCGTGGTCTGGTTGGAAAGCGTTATCTCGGCCACTATGCCGGCGTCCTCGGTACCTTCGGGCGAGCCAGGGGCGCCCGACGGGTCGTTGATCACGGTCACCGTGCCCGTAGAATAATCCAGCGCCCCGGCCGGGATCTGCAACTCGGTAACCTGCGAGGAGCCGGAGTCGGCGGCCTGCAGGATACTCTCCACCAGGTTGTTCAAGTTCTGCACTTTGATCACCTTGCCGCCGGAAGAGTTCTCGGTTATGTCGGCTTCCACGGGGTCAACGATAATGGTTATGGCGCCGGGAGACGCGTCCGGGGCATTGTCCAGATCAGTGGCCACGGCGCGCAGGTCATAGCTGCCCGGCGCCAGCGCGGTAACGTCCCAGTGAATGAAATACGGCGAGTCGGCGTCCGGGTTCGGATGATTGGCCGGATCTTTAGCCGGGATGTTCAGCCAGGTCCCCGAGGCCGAGGCTTTGTACTGCAGCAGGATATCCCTGGTCTCGGTCTCCGTGCCGGTCACCAGCTCGGCCATCACGGTAACGCTGTTGCCGCTCACTTTCTTCCCTGTCTGCGGGATCTTTATGGCCGCCCGCACGCCCGTCAGGCTGAACAGCGACGGCGCCGTGGCGAGCACGGTAACGTTCGCTTCTTCCACTCCGCAGCGGTGCACGGCCCGCAGGCCGAACTTATAGGCGGCGCTGGAAACCAGCACGCCGGTGGTATACGAGGTCCGATCGGCGGCCAGCGTGGCCAGCGGCGTGCCGTAATCTATCGTCCCGGTGCCGCTGTCGTAGTACAGGTTGTAGCCGGTTATGCCCTCGAACGGTGAGGGCAGCCACGCCAGGGATATCTTATTGCCGGCCAATGATTCGGCCGAGAAATTGCCCGGCGGCAGCGGAGAAGGGCTGGCGGTGAGCACCGGGCCCACCGCCGCGTACTGGGTGATCACATTGGCCAGGTTAACGTTCCACACGCGGTAATAATAGGAAGTGCAGCTCAAAAGGCCGGTATCCGTATAGGAGTTGGCGGCTACCGTAAAAGTAGCGGCCGGGGTAACGCGCATGACCTTCGCGGTAGTGCCGGCGGGATTCCCGTTAAGGCCCCAGGTCAAAGTGACGCTGGTGGTGTACACCGCGGCGGCGGCCGCGCCTGACGGCGGGCTGGCCAGCGTGGCCACAGGCACGGCTGCCGGAGAAACCGGCCCGGTACCGGTGGGGTTCACGCCGGCCACCACTACACTGTACGTGGTATTGGGGGTGAGCCCTGTATGGATATACGTGCCGGTGGACGGCGAAGCTATAAGCGAGGCCGGCGCCGTGGCGTAATACAGCCGGTAGCCGCTCACGCCGCCGACCGCGGCCCAGGACCAGGTTATGGAGGAGACGCCCAGTACGGCGCCGGCCGGCGCCGCCGGCCGTACGGGCAGCAGGGGCAGGGTGACGGTGGAAACAACGGGAGAGAACGCGCTGAAAAGCCCGTCGCCGCTGACCGCGCGCGCCTT
>JAPLKJ010000173.1 GCA_026388125.1 Elusimicrobiota bacterium | reverse complement strand
CCATGGACGCCGACCGCATCGCCCATGCCAAAGCCCTCAAGAAGCAAAGTCTGACCGAACACGCTTTTATTCCCGGCGCAGGCATGGCCGATTTGCGCGAAGACCTCGTTCAGCGGGTCGCTGAAAAATTCAGGCCCGGCTTTGACGCTAGGAGGGCGCTCATCGAGTTACGACTCGCGGAGCCTCAAAATGGCGACGTGAGGCTGAGTTTCGCGGCCCTATTGCTGTTCGCCAAGGACCCTGAGCGCTGGCATGAAAAGGCATATATCGAATATATCCGGTTTCGCGGCACCCGGCGCGAGCATGGCGCGAATCTCAATATCGTACAGCGGGAGAGAATATCCGCCCCTCTCGCCGAACTATCGGAAAAGGTTGTTGAGGCGGTCCGGCCGCACATCGGCCAGCGGCAGGTGCTTCATGACCTTTTCTTCTCCGAAAACGCGGAATACCCGCAGTTCGCCTGGCAGGAGGCCATAGTTAACGCCATTGCCCACAGAGACTATGGCTTGCGCGGCACTCCTGTCGAGGTTCACCACTACGACGATCGCCTGGAAGTGGTTTCCCCTGGCAGTCTGGTCCCGCCTATCACACTGGACGTCTTGCGCAAGGGCGCCGGCGGTCATGCCTCGCGCAATCCTCTTATCGTTCGCATCCTGGTCATTGTAGGCCTGATGCGAGAGGTCGGCGAGGGCGTGCCCAGGATGTTCGAGGTTATGGAAGGCAGCGGCCTGCACAAGCCCGATTTCGAGGAGAAGCCGCAGGGCTTTATCACCGTCTCATTGCGCAACTCCATGGTGTGGGATGAGGAGACGCGCACTTGGCTGGGCAAGTTTAAAAGCCTTGCGCTTTCGGCCAATCAACTGCGCCTGCTGGTGCTGGCGAGGCAGCGCGGCGGGAAGTTCACCAGCGCCGACTATCAGAAACTTGCCGAGATCGACATCTACACGGCGTCCAGGGAGATCAAAGACCTTATCCGTAAGAGTGTAGTCCAGGCTGAAAAGAAAGGCGGCCGAATCTATATTCTGAGTTCCGGACAACCGGTCATACCTGAGGATTTTAAAAGCCTGCAGCCTGAATTCTCAAGGATCGGCGCGCTCTCCAATCAGGCTCTACGGAACATCTGGCGGGTCGATCGCCAAACCGCCTTGCGCCGCGCTAAGCGGCTTATGGATATGGAATGGCTGGTTGCCGAAGGACTGGGGAAAGGAAGGCGGTATAAACCCGGGCCGAAAGCGCGGAAATATGCGACACCTTCGTAAAGTTTGTGGTGCGACGTGGCTGTCGCATATCCATGCTATGGGGCAGGCGGACTTCAGAAGGTGAGTACCCATGAACAGTGAGATAAAAGCTTCCGATATAAAGGGCATTCCGGTAGCTGATGTTCTGAAAGAACTAAAAAAAGGTTCTTATTATGATTCCATCTGTCACCGTTATCCGGCGCTGAACGATGAAGATATTCGTAATGTCGTCCGTTTTCGGAATTGGAAGCTGATTCCAGCCTTGTTAAAAAAAGGGCGTAGTTACAAGGTATGTTCTACGAAAAATGGTTCAAAGCGGAAAGCTAGTTCAGAAAGGTGTCCAAAAAGGCACGTATTACGAAAAAAAGCTATAAATTATAAACAATCTCCTTAAGAAGCCTATATGGACAATGTCCATATATATGGATAATCGCGATAAACAACAGAACGTCGCATGAAACCGCAACTAGCGGGAAATCCAGGGAAGAACTCGCGCGGATAAAGGTCAGACTATGGCGGGGACAAACAGGCGCCGACGCAATAAAGCCAGTCTTCATCCCAGGCACATGACGCCGGATAAGGATTTCACGCCGCTCCCTTTGAGCGAAGGGGACGAACTGTTTCCCAACGGCATCTTTGAGTTCAATATTACGAAGATGCTGGCGGATATTGAAGCCGATTCCGGCGGATTTCCCGCCGGCGAGACGGAAGTAGCCCCGCTTCGCAGCATCAGTCCCGAGAGGCTGGACGAGAAGACGATCCGCCATGCCGATGTGTCCAAGCCGATACTCCTCGCTGAGATATCACCGGGGAGCTTCAACGTGATCGACGGCAACCACCGCGTGGAAAGGGCCGCACGCGAAGGGCAATTCCTGACATCGCTCAGGGCCTACCTGGCCTACATAGAATACTGGAATTCAAAGCTTATTGACACCTGAACCTGACCTCGGCCCGGGCCTGGAGCCGCTCAAGATTCCCCGGCACAAGCAGATATTGAGGCCGGTCATTGCAAAACCAATCCCAAGATTGTTTCATGGACCTATCCCATAAGGAGGGACCATGAAAGAAAAATCGCTCGTGCGCAGTTGGATACGCGACACCGTCCGCAATGGGGTGCGCTACTACTCGGTAGTGGACGCGATAGCGGGGACTGTCGACACAAAGAACCCGCGCGACTACTGGTATCACATCAAAAACAGACCGATGGATGAACATGACTTTAAGTTGTCGACACTTTGTCGACAACTGCGTTTAAAGGCCAAAGACGGGAAATATTACCTAACCGACTGCGCCGACAAAGCCGGGATGAAGATCATCCTCAGCCACCTTCCGAACAAAGATGCGATTCCGCTGCTCCGACGGAATAGATATAATATCGAAGCGATAGCAAAGGCCCTGACCGGAGAAAGAGAGCACAAATGCGAGAACCTCATAGGGAGTTGTCGACACGCGGCGGCGGAGAATCAGCCGATTCCCCGTCGGGAAAGCCCGGCCGCGGCCAGAGCCAGGAAAAGGGCCCAGGACCAAAAGTCTGCATCATTACATTCGGCTGACCTCTGGGCCCGGTCTTACCGGACCATCTTTCACTTCTTGAAATCCCTCTACAGCTAACCGCTAGGAAGTGGTTCGCAGGCTTCGGCACGTTGCGCCTCGCACTGCTCCAGCGGTAGGCGGCATCTTATAATCACCTCCTATGCGCGGCTGGCGGCCAGCCGCCTGTTCGCCGCCTGAATTGTGTCGCTTCGCTCCACCACCGGCCTGCCAGAGGCGGCCCGTACGGCCCCGCATTTAATTTTTTTATTATTTTTTGTTTTATGGCCACCGATAAAGAACACCTTATTGCAGTTTCCCCTTTCTGTGGTGGCAATAAAACAGGTCAGTCTTTGGATTTCTCTTTGGTAGTCCAGAAGCCTTCAAAAATATATCCCACTTTGAAACCCAGGGCGGGTTGTAACCTGCCGCTCTTGCCGCCGCCAACATCGTCCAGGTCGACCTCGGTCGGTCTATAGAAAATATTGAAGGTTAAGCCGGTAGGTGTGTTAGCGGCCTCGTCAGACGTATACAGCAGTCCGGCAGAAATGATCGGCGCCATAAAGAAATTATTTGATAAACCGAAGTCACCAAAGGCCGAAGCGGTAAAACGTAAAGGCTTTCCCTGGACTTTCGGCGTCATGTATTCCAAGCCCGCCAAAAAGTCGAAAATATAAAGGGTGTTTGTGTCGGGGAGGCTGCGGTTGCTGACTTTCACCTGCTGTATCTGAAGCCCGCCGGTCTTGGAAAATCTATCGCCGTTACCGACAGCCCTGATGCCCAACCCCCAGGGATGAACCACGGCGGTATCTTTATTCCCCGGAAAATACATATCCTGCGGCGCAGGCATGATAAAATAAAACTCATTAGCCGAAACCCAACTGTAAACCGGCTTGCTCTCAGCCGCCAATACCGGGGATACTCCGGCGGCCAACAGTATAAGTAATATCAATCTATGTGTTTTCACAATACTTCCCCCCACCCTCAATTAAACCGGGTTATTCGTGAAAACTACGGTTATTGTGGCTGTGGTTTTGTTGCCTGCGGCCTTGGCTTTGTAAGGGCGAGTCGTTGCGGCGTTGATATATGCGGCAAAAGCCTTGGCTGTAGCTATGGGCGTCTGGCCGGCTTTAAGGGCTAGTGGAATGTCCCAGCCCCCCACATGATCTATAGTGCCGTCTGGGCGCATATAGCGGAATATGGAAAGCCATAAATCCATGGTGCCGTCTATGCTGGTATCATGCTTGCCGGTGGCAAGGCCGAAAAATTCCGCTATGCCCGGTTTTCCCCCCACTGTGACCTTGTCCGCCTTGACAGAAACCTTCTGTGTCTCGTCGTAAGAGGACGCCGTAAACTTAGCCCCCTTCGCCAGCTCAACTTCCGGATTATACCCATCATTGCGTTTCTTTCGCATAAATCCCCCCTCCGGTTAGCGAGTTGTCAACCCTAATCCAGACCCAAATCCTGCTTAAAGAGTTTTAAGTAAAAATTTAATCAATAGTGTGAGACCAGCGCCCCATAAGACAACTGAGATAAAGTCCACATCACGAGTCGGTAGCTTTAAAATTCCGCCTTCAGTTTCTTGTATTTTTATTTTTTGAGTCTTCCACTCCCCCAACCCTATGAATAAAAGGGAAAAACCAAGAATACCAGTGTCAGCATTTGTAAACCATTTTGCAAATCCAAGAAATGCAATTACAAGTAGAAAAAGGCCAAGCCAGATTAATATTTTATACCAGCGATCAAGGGCGAAATTGCTCAAGAAATTATTCATAACCGATTTAAACTAAAAACTCCTAATTTTACATTTCAGGTTACACCATGGATCTTACTTCAAAACCTGATTTTCAAAAACCATAGCCTTTTTGGTCAAGCCAGTGAAGTATTTGCTCATAGTCCAACCCGGAAACTTCCTTGGCTTTGCGGGCAAATGTTTTGGAATTCGACCCTACGTTTAAGGTCGAATGGTTTGCCGTGCGTCCCAGCAAATCTAGACAACCACGCCGTAACATTACCCAGGACCGGTTGCCATCGTGCTTCAGTTTTAAGAGGATTTCCCGCACGGGGTCGGTTTCAGTTGTAGCGCCCTGCGATTCAATCTTGTCGTGCCCCGCCTTGCTAAGCGGCAGTGGTGGCCGCCCGTCGCGGACAGGATGGTGTAGGTTTAGGGTTTTTGCGTCAAGTTCCTGCCCCGTCACAATGCAATGTGGTGTAGCAGCGCGGCAGGTTGCCTTTGCCGTGCCCCCCAGTATCAACCGGTCCATGGCTGATTGCTCAGCTGAAACCCATTGTTTTAGGGCATTCAAGGCTAAACAGAATGCCCGGATTTCCCTTGGCAGCATAACGCGCATACTGTGCGGTAGCGGATTAGCATGAAGAAACTTTGAAACTTCGCCTGCCTTTGCCCATGCGGTTGATTTTTTTAGAAGTAGTGCCCCAATTTGATTTGTTAATTCTTCGAAAGCTTTACGCGGAATCTTAGTATTCAGAAACGCGGGGTTTGCGGCGTACTGGTGCTTATAATACTCGATATAATCGCGCATTAGCGCGACCTTTTCCTCTTTACTCAGACGAGTCTCAATTCTTGGACGTGTGTATTTCATTCTGTTCTCACAGTTAATGCTCGTCAGCTTTCGGCTCTGAAGAGGCATTCTCCGTTGATAGTTCAAGAGCCGGGATTGAGGTTAAGTTTGTGCCGATTAAACCTTGTAGGTCGCCATACATGCCTGAAGTGTTATGAATGACCCGCTCAATCTGTTTTTCCCGTTTGGCCCATGTCCTTTCCATGGCCCGCTTTTCGGAGTCAAGGTCGCCTTTCATCGCCACAAATGCTTCCACGATAGCTTCAATGCGATGCCGGAATTCGGAGCCGGATAAATATTTATAAATTAACTCCATTTTCTCGCCTTTCCCGGATAAAGCGTTTTGCACCTGCGCTAATTGAAGGATACCTGCGCGCAAGGCCATCCCTAGCCCTACAGCAGATGGGAAATCTGTTACCCATACGCTATCAATGCATCCAAAGTGACTAAGGCCTTTTGGTAAAATCGATGAAACGATAATGCCTATGTCGGCTTTCGCCTCCCTCTGGTCATCTTTAAGTTTCTGAATCCATCCATCGCTCCAGGCCTTGGTCCTCTTCGATTCCCAAAGTATGCTCCCGCAGGGCTTCCCAGTGGAAGAGACTACTCGCTGTAAAACATCAGCACCCCTCACGCCCTTTGCGACTGGCTCAATATCGTCAAAGCGGAAATTTGCGTGCAAGATCTCTTCCAGCTCCAATTCCTGAACCTCACCTTGTGCCTGTTGGGATCCCTGCTCAGCCTTTCTTTTAAGGTCTTCGATTTGCTTTCGCATATCTTCAAGCTGCTTGTCTTTTTCCTTGTCCCGTAAATGATGTTCTTCAGCTGCTTTCGCTAGTGCATCTTCACGGATTTTGGAACGTTCCTCATCAAGCTTCCGTTCAAGCTCCAAGCTCATAGAGCGTTCGCGTTCTTCGAGTTCGCGCTGTCGTTTTCGTAGCGCCAGTTCATGCTTCCTGGCATCATCCAGCAACTTGGCTTTTTCCTCCAGTTGTGTCTTCAAATCTTTCATGTCCTGGGCTAAAGTGTCCTCTGCACGTTTCCGTGCAGCTTTTTCAATTGCAGCACGTTCGCCGGCAAATTCCTCGGCCTGTGCTTTTTTTATGGCAAAAATTTGAGCTTCGTGTTCGCGCTCCATCTTTTTGGCCGCAGTGTCGAATTCTTTGCGAAGCTTCTCCTCTATGGGATGGGTCAAGGCCTCTGTAAGTGGGACTCTCTTACCGCAATGAGGACAAACAATAGATTGATCAGTCATAGTTATGCTCCTATACTGTGTGCAATCAATGGGAAAGCAAATTATATGGTTCCCCTGATTGTTCCGTGGTTTATCCCAAGACAGCTAACGCCTTCTCTGCGAACAACCTGACCCCGTCCGGCGTAAGGGGTGGCATTCCAGGAACATCATCGGTTGCATGATAGCTTGGGAGCGCCGCATTGTTGATAGATTCCAATTCAGACAGCTTCGGAAGCAACACGGAAAGGCGTGAGCCCGGCGTACTGCTACGTATTTTGCCAATCATTTGTCCAAGAGTGTCACGAGTCTGAAAAGGCGGTCCAGGAAATAGGTGCCTTAGTCTCTGCTCCAAATACGGCCGAATGCATACCCTTGGTTTCTCGTGATCCCCCCCATGATCAAGGTAATCAATAAGTGTGAGGTAATCTCCCACATAAGCACTCTGCGTTGCACGCTCCACATCCCACGGCTTTAAGCAGCTACCTGCTCTGGTTCTTTCAACCTGTAATGAAGCAAGGCCATTTAATTTCTTATCCCGCCACATCATAGCCGCCAACCGCTCATCATGGGTTAAGACCACAACCTGTGCGCCACGTAATCGCATGTCCCGGATTGCTTCTTCCAGGAGAGTGCGGCGAGAGCTTCCGAAGCTGTTCACCGGATCGTCAAGAACTATTATCCGGCCGTTCAGGCTAGCGTGGTCTTTAAGTCGTGCAAAAAAGAAGGAGAGTGCAAGGGTGTATTTGTCTCCGTCGCTCAGAACCGTCTCAAAACACGGTCCTGTATCGGAGACCCCTAGCTCAATCTCATGCCCATGCGCCTTAAGCGTATATTGAACGCTTGCTCTTCCACTGGGGAACCGCGGTTCAACAGACTCGATTCGTATATCACAGCCGAAGTGGTTAAGATAATGATTGATGCCGGCCTGGTACTTCCCAACCACTTTTACTGCGTATTCATCGATTTCTTTTTTTAGAATTACTTTCTCCTCGTCAAGTTTATTCCGTTTTTCAATCAGCGCGTTTCTCTTGCTGATCAGTTCCTGTGCCAATGGCTCAAATCGGGCCTTCTGATTTTCAAGACGGTGGAGACGCTTCTCAATTTCTGTGGTATCGGCTTTTGATAAAGTGGCTTTCCATTCTTCAATCTTTCTAGCGTTGGTTGTAAGGATGATATTTACATCTTTCAGAATAGTCAATGCACGCGCGTATCCCGTCACCGCCTCGTCAGCCAGAGAGGGCTCTATCCCCTCCAACGGCTTCGCCTGCTTACTCTTGATAAGTGCCCCCAGCTTCGTCGCGCCACACTTCCACGCAGCTTCTGCCTCGTCGAGGGCGGTGGCAAGGGCGGGCTGGTCAATCGGTATTACATCAGCCCACTGTGCAGACGCAGCAAGTTGCCCCGTCACCCCCGCGCGAATTGGGGCAAAGACTTCAGAACCCAGTTGGTCACGTATCTGTTGGATATCCAGAGACAGTGATTCAGTGAAAGTTTTATACTCGGCACTAAAAAAGGACCGGATTGCAGTGACGAGGTCGGATTTAGTAGTCTCCAGCGCGCAAAAAGGGCATTTGCTATCAGCCCCAATATGATTCGCTCCATATGCGAGCCACCTCTCACCGTCAGGGTCCAGATGCTCTTTAATGTGCGCATTCACAACAGCGGCAACGGTTTCCCCTATGCCTTCTGTGCTCTTCTCAAGGAGTCGGTCAATCGCATTACGATCAACATGAGGCAACCGAATCTCTTTCGGCACCATTCTTGCGAGAATAACATCCTTGCTTTGCGCTTTTTTGAGTTCAGCGCGCACCGTCTCCAGCTTTTGGTCAATACCTGGGTCATTTGCAAGCCCAAGAAAAGTCTCAAGCGTGTCGGGTTTTTTGATATGCAATTCCAGTTGCTTATTAATTGTTTTGATCTCTGTTAGTGCAACTCTGGCTTCACTGTCCGCCAAGGCAAGCCGCGAAACTTTCTCGACAGCTTTCCGCCCAAGAACAAATTCACAAAGGTTCCTTTGATGGTCAGTGTCAATGCCTGTCGCCGCATGGACGTTACGTGTCACAAAGC
>JAPLKJ010000111.1 GCA_026388125.1 Elusimicrobiota bacterium | reverse complement strand
TTATGGGAGGTCATAAGATTATCCTTTCAGCCGCCATCCTGACGTAAGAATAAAAGTAGGGGAACAGCAGGCCGGCCGCCACTATGATGGCGCTCATCAGCACCGCCGGGGCCAGCAGCTGGGGCGAGACCTCCGGCGCCGCGCCGGCCGCGGCCGGCTTCTTGCCGAAGAACACTTTTTTCTGCATCATCATGAAATAGGCCAGCGTGACTATGCTGAACAGCAGGGCCAGCACGGCGTAGGTCTTGAAACCGGATTCCCACAGCGCCAGGATGATGAGCAGCTTGCTCCAGAACCCGGACAGCGGCGGCACGCCGGCGGTGGAGAGCAGCGCGATGACAGAGGTCCAGGAGGTCCAGGGCATCGAATGCTCCAGCCCCCCCAGCTTCGTCATGTCGGTGGTGCCCGCGGACCTCTCCACGCTGGCGCTGTTAAGGAACAGCACCGTTTTGAAAGTAGCGTGGTTGAACAGGTGGAAGATGGCGCCGATCACCGCCAGCGGCGTGCCGAGGCCGGCGGCCAGCACGATGTAGCCCACCTGGCTGATGCTGGAGAAGGCCAGCATCCGCTTGAAATCCTTCTGCCTGAGCGCGGCCAGCGCGCCCACGGCGATGCTCAGCATGCCGAGGAACATTATGCCGCTGGAAAGGCCCTGGGCCCTGCCGTCGAAGAAGTTCATCAGCGTGGCGGTCTTGAGCACGGCGTACACGCCGGAGATCTTGGTGACGATGCCGCCCAGGTGGGCGGAGACCGGGGCGTAGGCGCCCTGGTAGGCGTCGGGCGTCCAGGTGTGGAAAGGCGCCACGCCGGACTTGATAAGGAAGCCCAGCATCATCAGCGCCACGCCGAAGGTCACGGGGCCGGCGGGCAGGCCGGAGGACATGGCCGTGCGCAGGCTCTCGTAGCTGAGGCTGCCCAGCGTCAGGAGCAGTATCGAGATGCCGGCCATGATAAGGGCCGAGGCCGGGAAGGTAAGCAGGAAATATTTCAGCGCGCCTTCCACGCCGCCCAGCGTCTCGTCGACGGTTATCAGGGCGAACGAGGTCACCGCCAGCACTTCTATGAACACGTACAGCGTGAAGAAGTCCGACGTGGTGACGATGCCGCACATGGCCGCCACCGACACCATCAGCAGGGAATAATACGCGCCGCGGTTGGGCATGGCTTCCGGCAGGTAGTTGGCGGAGAAGAAGGTGACGCACAGGGCCACCAGGTAGATCAGCCCCACCAGCAGCAGCGACAGGCCGTTGCCGGGCACGGAGATGAAGCCGCTGGCGATCACCGAAGGCCGCAGGCACAGCCAGGCCAGGTTGGCCAGCCCCGCCAGCAGCGTGGCGTTGGCGAAGAGGTCGGCCAGTTTCGGCTTCGACTTCGGGAGGAACGGGATGACGACCGCGGTGAATAGCGGGATATAAAGATAAGCGAGCAGTCCCTTGTCCATTATTTAAGCCCTCCGGCCAGTAATATGTAAACGACCGCGCCGATGATGGTCAAAGCCATGTAAAGCGGGTAGGAGCCGGTGTGGAAGCGGCTGATGGCGCGGCCCGAGCCGCCGGCCACGGCGCTGGGCATGGCGTCTATAAGCCAGTCGAAACCGCGGTCGATCCTCGAGAGTAGGTTCGAGAACGGCGGCACCACGCGGTCCATCACCTGTTCGTACAGGTCGAAGGCTCGGTTCTCGGCCATGGCGTAGGTCTCTTTAAGCACCGGCGCGTAGTGGATATTGTCGGAAGCCTTGTTGGCCTTCCCCCCGCCGGCGGCCAGGCCCAGCATGTGGTTGATCACCGCCGCCAGTATCACTATCACCGACAGGAAGTAAAGCTTGTCCGGGTGGAAGCCCGAGAGCTCGCCGAAGTTCTGCAGGCCGAGCGTGGTCAGCGCCGGGGCTATGAACTTCTCTATGGGGAGCCTGGCGCCGAAGCCGAAAGCCAGGCAGACCGCGGCCAGGCCCAGCATGGGCAGCAGCATGGAGATGGGCGCCTCGCGCGTCTCGTTCAGGGCCTCGGGCCGCTTGCCGAAGAAGACCGAGTGGCCGAGCTTCAGGAAAGAGGCGAGCGTAAGGAACGAGCCGAGTTCGGCCGCGAAGAAGAAGACCACGTAGCCGGTCTCCAGCGTGCCTTTGTACACCAGCTCCTTGGAGAAGAAGCCGTTGAGGGGCGCTATGCCGGAGATGGCCGCGGCCGCGATGATGAAGCACAGGCCGGTGACGGGCATCACGCTGAACAGCCCGCCCAGCTTGGAAAGGTCGCTGGTGCCGGTCTGGCGTTCCACCGAGCAGGCCGTCATGAACAGGCAGGATTTGTAGGTGGCGTGGTTGATCATGTGGAACAGGCCGCCGGCGATGCCGATGGGGTTGAGCGTGCCGATGCCGAGGATCATGTACCCGGTCTGGCTGACGGCGTGGTACGAGAGGAGGCGCTTGTAGTCGGACTGCACCAGCGCCATCATAACGGCCACGAGTATGGTGACCGCGCCCAGCGTCATCAGCAGCAGCTGCATGCTCCCGTTGAGCGTGAAAAGGAAGATGCTGGCGCGCGCCAGGAAATAGATGCCCAGCAGCTTGTCGATGGCCGCCGGCACGTAGGCCATGAACGGCGCGCTGGAGTCGGTGGCGGCGTCGGGGATCCAGGTGTGGAACGGGAAGGCGCCGGCCTTCGAGACCGCGCCGACCAGCAGCAGCAGGTACGCGAACAGCGACCAGCCGTAGTCCAGCGTGAGCTTGTTGGCGGAAATTTCGGACATGCTCATGGTGCCGGCGATGTAGCCGGTGATGCAGACGCCGGCGAGCAGGCAGAGGTCGGTGACCGCGTTAATAAGGAAAGCCTTCATGGCTGTGCGGCGCGCGGCGTGGCTGTTCTGGGACAGCGCGATGAAGGTGTAGAGGAATACCAGCAGGCCTTCCCAGAAGAACAGCATGGCCACCATGTTGTCGGCCATCACGGCCCCGGCCGCGAAGGCCTGGGTCATCAGCAGGTTGAAGTAGAACCACTTCGCGCCGCAGTTCTCCCCTTTTCCTTTGAAGGACCAGGGGTAGCTGAAAGAGTACAGGGAGATGGCCAGCGAGAACAGCGAGACGGCCAGCAGCAGGAAAGCGCTGAGGCTGTCCGCGCGCAGCGTGAAGGTTATGGCGTCGTTGAGCCAGGCCAGCGACAGCGGCTCGGGCCGGGTCATGAAGATGCTCGCGGCGGCCAGCATGGAAACACCGGCCGCGAGAACGGCCAGCGTCTCTTTAAGGTAGCGCGTACGTCCGGCCGGGATCAACAGCACCAGCGCCGAAGCCAGCGGCAGTATTATAGGTATGAGTATAAGGTTCATTGCAGGTTCACCCCTAAGTTGGTTGTGAGCAGCTGAGCGTAGGAAGACGGATAATAGATCAGCGCGCCCAGCGCGAGACCGATAAGCGCCAGCGCCATTACGCTGGCCACCATGGTATAAGAGCCTTCTTTGGGGCTGCCGTGGCCGGCCGCCTCACCCAGGAAGATCTTGTAGAACAGGCGCACGAGATAGAGCAGGGTCATTACCGCGCCGGCCAGGAACATCAGCAGCACGGCCAGGTTCCCGTTCTGGGCGGCGCCCGAGAACACCAGGAACTTGCTGAAGAAACCGCCGAAGGGCGGGATGCCCATCACCGACAGCGAGCACAGGGCGAAGGCCACGCCGGTGACCGGCATGGAGGCGAACAGCCCGCCCATCTTGGTGATGTCCTTGGTGTGGGTGTTCTGCTCGATGATGCCGGCGGCTAGGAAGAGCCCGCCCTTGGCCACGCTGTGCATCAGGATGTAGAGCAGCGCGCCCGCGAAAGCGGTGCTGTTGCCCGAGGCGAGCCCCAGGAAAATAAAGGCTATCTGGCTTACGGTGGAGTACGCGATTATCCGCTTGATGTCGGTCTCAACCATAGCGGCGCCGGCCGAGACCAGGGCGCTGGCGCCGGCGATGTAAAGCACCGCCGTGGAGAAACCGTCGGGCGCCGCGAAGGTGACGCCGAAAATGCGGGCGTAGGCGTAAACGCCGATCTTGACCAGCACGGCCGCGTGCAGCAGCGCGGTCACCGTGGAGGGCGCTACGCCGGCGTCGGGCAGCCAGGTGGAGAAGGGCAGCGTGGCCGATTTCGAAAGTATGCCCACCAGTATGAACGCGGCGGCCACCATCGAGATCGCCTCGCCGTGCAGCACGTTCATGTCCAGCGTGCCGTAGTCGAAGTACACCATGATTATGCCGACGAGCATGCACAGCGCGCCGAAGATGGTGACCAGGATGGTCTTATTGGCCTTGGCCACGTCCTTATCGGAGCGGAAAAAGCCCACCAGCCGCCAGCTGGCGAAGCCGGTCATTTCCCAGAAAATGTACATCCACAGGAGGTTCGCGGAGAACACCAGGCCCATCATCGAGCCCAGGAACAGCACCACCATCACGTAGTATTCGGTCTGGTTGTCGTAGTGGGAGATGTAATCCAGCGAGTAGATCAGGATTATCATGCTGACGAAAGAGGAGATGGCGGCCATGAAGACGGAGAGCATGTCGGCCTGGAGGATGAAGTCGAAGCCCAGCGGGAAGGGCACGGCCATCGTCACGGTCTGGCCGGCGCAGACCGGCCAGAAGAGGGCCGCGGCCGCCAGAAAAGTGCAGAGACCCAGCAGCACGGACAGCGAGTTCCGGGCCGGGGTCGAGATCCGGTTGGCGAACGGGATGGCGAAAGCGCCTATGACCGGGAGAGCTACTGCGGTTATAAGAAGTTTTGTGTAGAGATCCATATGTTTTCCTTAATCTTATTATACAAAAATGAAAAACCGCGGATTTATAAATTAACTTATCCAGTTATAAGCACGGCTAATACCAACGCCGGGGAACGGCTTTTTACAGCGGTATGTTCCCCGTCCGCTCGTGCGTTCCGGGAATGCGTTTCCCCTCCAGCACGCGGAAAGCTTCTATCAGGCGCGGCCTGGCCAGCGCGGGCTCGATGATCTCGTCCAGAGAACCCATGGAGGCGGTCTGGTAGGGCGAGGCGAACTTGTCGGAATATTCTTTCGCCAGCTTTATCCGGAGCGCTTCGCGCTCCTCTTCCTTGGCCTCTTTGATCTGCTTCGAATAAAGGATCTCGATGGCGCCGCGCGGGCCCATCACCGCTATCTCCGCGCTGGGCAGCGAGAAGTTAAGGTCGCCGTGCATCAGCTTGGAGCTCATGGCTATGTAAGCCCCGCCGTAAGCCTTGCGCAGCACCAGCGTGACCTTGGGCACCGTGGCCTCCGCGTAGGCGTAAAGAAGTTTCGCGCCGTGGCGGATGATGCCGCCGTGCTCCTGCGCCACGCCGGGCCAGTAGCCGGGCACGTCCACCAGGGTCAGTATGGGGATGTTGAAATTATTAAGGAAGCGGATGAAGCGGGCCGCCTTGTCCGAAGCGTTGATGTCCAGCGCGCCGGCCATGTGGGCGGGGTTGTTGGCGATAACGCCCACTACCTGCCCCCCCAGCCTGAGCAGCCCCACCACGATGTTCTTCGCGTAGTCGTGGTGCACTTCCAGGAACTTATGGTCGTCGGCCAGCCACCAGATTATATG
>JAPLKJ010000186.1 GCA_026388125.1 Elusimicrobiota bacterium | reverse complement strand
AACACGCCGACTTTTTGTATTATACCGGTAAGGGAGAACTTTCCGCGAATTTTTCAGGCAGCGGAAAGGGCAAAATGCGGGAAGCGCTTGAGATAATCCTCATTATGATTCCTACGAATCCTTTTTAAAACTTCCGGCCGCTTTTCGCGTTCAGGCATCCCTGCTTGGAGCCGAGCCGGCAGGCGGTATTAAAATCGTCCAGCGCGAACTCTCTTTCCCCCGTACCCCGATAGGCTTCCCCGCGGGCATTGTACGCTTCCGGCGTCCCCGATTTCGCGGCAAAAAATTTGTCCAAGTCGGAGAGCGCCGACTTATAGCGTTTCAGGGCCAGGTAGCAAAGGGCGCGATGTAATCGCGCGGACGGCAGCGAGGTTATCGCCAGCGCCCTGTTAAAGTCCTGCAAAGCCGCGCCATACTCCTTCTTCTTGAAAAACAAATACCCTCTCCCATTGTACGCCTCGACGCAGTCGAGGTCCAGTATGATGGCCTGGTCAAAGTCTTTCTGCGCGAGGGCGTCCTCGCCGGCCGCCGAGTAGAGCATTCCGCGCCTCCAATAAGCCTCCGCGTTGCGGGAGCTGATCCGGATAGCCGACTTGTAGTTTTCCAGCGCGGCTTTGAAGTCCTTCTTCTTGAAATACGCGTTGCCCATGCGGGTATAGACCAGCGATTTATAGCGCATGCCGCTGTTCAGGAGGTTCTTGGCGGAGTCGGTGTCCGAGACCCGTTCCATGGCTTTTTGAAACTCTTTTAGGCCGCGGTCTATCTCTCCCAGCTCTACGTATATATGCCCCCGGTCCGTGAAATTTTCAATATTATCCGGCCCGAATTTAACGGCGTTATCGCAAAACACCAGGGCTTTTTCATAATTCTCGGCTTCGGCGTAGGTTATGCACAGATTCGCGTTGATACTGGCTTCGTGGGGTGAGAGCGCCAGCGCCGCCGTAAGGTCCGAGATACCTTTTTCATACCGGTGCTTTATCCCGTAAGCCATCCCCCTTATGCTGTAAGCTAGCTGGGTAGATTTGCATTTCCCGAGCTTTAGCGCCCTGTTCGCGGACTCCAAGGCATTATCCGCGGCCCCCAGTTCCAGGTAAGCCGAACCGAGAAGAGCATAAGTAAGGACCAGCGATTCTTTTGAATCCGCCTCCCCCCAGACTTTAATAGCGTTCACGAAACAAGTGATTTGAGCATTCACATCCTGCTCCTTCATCCCTTTCATCTCCCAGTAGGCGAATTGGCTTTCGGCGAAAGCAGCTGTAGTGCAGAGAGGGAGCAGCAGGCAGACCGACAAAATCCTCATATTCATAGCGTGTTTCCTCCGGGGAGCGCCCGGGCCGGTATTCGCCGCCTGGGTGGTAAATCCTTAACTGTACCAATTTATTAAACATCTTTTCCGCGCCGGCATTCCACAAGTAACCCGCACCTCCCAGAGGGGAAGGCTTAACCCACCTGCCGCGGAGGAAGGTTAAGGGACGTATTTGACTGATATGAATGAGCCAGTCAAATACGTCCCTATAACAGACTGCGTTCCCGCTTTTATTTCAGCTGCGAAAACTTCCACTCGAACTGGCGCGTCATCAGCTCCACGTCGTTCTCCCAGTCGGAACCGGGGATGTTCTGCACCTGCTTCGCCCATTTTCCCGCATGCTGCACGGAACGGCCGTGGATAATGCCCAGCACGTAGGCTTCGTAACGGATAATATCTTTGTTGTCCTTGTCATTTTGCTTGGCCAGGCTCATCCCCACGTTGCCGTCGAAGCGGGGGCGGATGAACATATATTTCCCGGCTACAGGCTCAACACCGTAGAAAGCGGAAACCCCGGCGCCCTGGCCCATCCGGAGCGTGGTGGAGATCCTTTCCGGGGTCAGGGGGATCTGGCCGGCCGCCACCGGGTAAATGGACGGGGTTACTTCCTCTTTGAATTCCAGGTGCAGCAGCGCGCCGCCGTTATCCAGCAGCACCTCGTAGCGCAGCAGCCCGCCGGAGCCGCCGCCCACTTTGCTGGTGGAAACCGCGTCCAGCAGTTTCACGCGGGACGAAAGGCCGCCTACACCGGCCAAAGCCGTTTTTACGCGGTCCAGTTCGGTCTTAGAAAGCTCGTTCATGTGTGTGTCGCGCACCAGCGTATTGCCGGAAACCTTTTTGGGGTCGGGGACCATGCCTTTTTTCTGGCTTTTGCGCAGCATGTCGGCCACGGGGACCGGCATTTCATAAGCCTGCCCCTGTAAACCCGCGGCGTAAGCCTCTACCAGCTTTCCCAGCTTGGTGTTCTGGTCATACAGGCGCGCGCTGGTCATAAGGCGGTAAAGGTCAAGCGCCACCGGGCAGGGGCCGGAATCGTCCACGTCGTTCATGGTGAACAGGGAGCCGCCGTTGTTCTGTATCAGCACCCCGAAATTCTCCGGGTGGGCGTCCCCTACGCACCAGCCCGCCACATCGTCCGCCGCGCTTACCGCCGCCAGCGCGCCGCGGTTGGCTTTCACCAGCAGGTAGAAATAATCCACATAAGACCGCAGGAAATGGAACGGGTCGGCGGCCGCGTCTAACTTCTCGCGGTCGAAAGTGTAAGTCACGTCGGAAAGGCCTTTCGTTTTATCCTGCGCGCGGTTAAGCGCCAGCGGGGGTGCGGCCACGGGCAGTACGGCGGGAGCCAGCCGCATTTCATTAAGCCCCGTAGAAAGGAGCAGGTCTTGTACGGGGTCCGCGGCAGCCGCAATAGCGGCCCCCGCACCTAAGTTCGCGAATGCCAGCGCCACAAGCGTTATAGTTTTTTTCATTATTGCCTCGGTCACCTGTTAAAGTATATACAAGAAGCTCTATACCGCGGCAGGGCCGGACGGCCCTTTAATTCCCGGCATTTACCGGGCAGCGCAGCGGGCCTATTGGCGGGCCGCCATGGGCCTTTCGGTTCTTTTATTTTCAGCGGCGCGCGGTACAATATGATATGTCAATAAACCATTCGCGCAAACCCGCCATCGCCGTGTTCTTCGCCCTGCTCCTGCTCCCGTCAGTTTTGTCCGTCCCTGCGTCCGCCCAGCTAAGTGCCTATGGCGGCCTTAACACCGCGGCCGGAAACCAGGGCGTAACAATGCCAGTACCGCCCGCGCCCTCTGCCGAGAACGCCATACAGGAATCCGAGCTGATGAACCCTGACCAGGGAAAATGGCCCAGCCTGTTCGGCGGCGTGCATAAGAAAATTTCGAAAGCGGCCATGGCCGCCCTGAACTCCCCGGAGTTCGCCCTTCGCAAAGACGCCATCATCTCCGGCTCCTCGTCCGAATCCGGCCACCCGTCCATGTCGGCCAACGGCGGGGATGTCACCAGCATCTGGTACGGCACTTCCAAAGCCGGCATACGCGGCGGCGTTATAAAGAATTACGAGCGCTTCAACTCCTCCACCGCCTACGAGAATATCGGCGTTATCTGCCATCTTACGCAGGATATGGCCGTTCCCACGCACGTGGCCAACATCCCGCACGGGCTGTTCGTACATAACGACACTTTCGAAGGCTGGAATTCGGACGACGAAATAACCGTTCCCGCCGGGGCGGACGGCGCCCTGCCCCCCTTCAGCTATTATCAGCCGCTGCAGAACGAAACCCGCCTTAAGCTGCAGAAGTGGGTGAATCCCGCCACGGGCGCGCCTTACTGGCTGGAACCCGCCAACCGCCTGCCCATGGGCCAGGATACCACCCGCGGCCCGAAGGGCCAGTACGGCGGCGCCGGCGGCGAGGACCTTTTCGCCAAGGACAAGGTTACCCTCAGCCCCGAGATACACCGGGAGCAGCTTGCCGCGGCCGCGCTGGCCACGGTGAACATTGTAAAGGCCGCGTCCAGAATGCTGCCGCCCCTGGTCTACGACCTTAAAATGGAGGATGGCGATACGGTGAAGCAGGGCCGCACCGCCCCGCTCAGCTTCGGCGCGCTGGATAATAATTCCCGCCGGGTGAGTTGCGTAATTAATATTTACAGCGGCGGCGCGTTCGTGGGCGAAATGGGCCGGGGCGCGCTGGGCATGGTGGAGCCGAAAAGCTGGCGCATGCCGTTCTTCAGCAACCGCGTCGGAACGGAATGGACCGGCATGGCCGACGGCAAAACGCTGCCCCCGGGCGAATACACGCTTGAAGTGAAGCTGACCGACGAAGACGGCAACGTTACTCCGGAAGAAGTGAACCAGGACGATATCACCGAGAACGACACCCGCATAAAAGTTACGGTGGAATAGCCGCGGCCGGCGGCGAAAGCGGCCGAAGAAACGGGCCGGATCGCCCTGCGGGAACTTGTAACCCGCAAGTATACGGCGAGACAAGAATAATCAAGTTATCGTGTAGTGTCCCCGAATGCGCTAGTGCGCCGGCCGGAAGGACTTCAGCGCCGCCTCGAAAAGTTTACGACTGGCCGCGGCGCGCGCTTTAGGGGCGGTCAATTTCACCACGTAAAAGCCTTCTTTGGCGGAGATCACAGCGGTCCTTTCCAGGACCGGGTATTTTTTAGCGTCCGGAGAGCCGTGCGGGAGCAGCCGCGCCGACTCTTTCTCGAAAACGCTGGCGCGGCGGCCGGCCACCTCCGCCGTTTTGACGGGGCCGAACTTGTCGTCCGGCAGCGCCAGCACCGCGGGTTTGGAATTGCTGTCTATGTATTCCTGCTGGCTTTTAAAAAGCAGGTTCCCGGCCGTATAATAGTCCGCGGAGATCCTGACCGGAACGCCGTCGGCCCCGCGCGGGTCCACGGCCTCGGCGCCGAACACCTTCTCGGCCTTATCGTAAACAGCGCTGCGGCTTACCTGCCAGCCTTTCGGGAAGTCTATCTTGTAATGACCGCCCTCTATCACGTACGGCCCGCCCGAAGGCTTGGCGGCGCCGCCCTGCGCGTCGTTTTTATTCTGGGCCGCCAGGCAGACCAGCGGTACCAGCAGCACTGCGGCTAAAATGTATATGGCTTTCATAAATTCTCCTTAATTCCCCTTTCCTTCGCCGGGCAGCGGGGGCGCTTTGTTCTGGGAGGCGGCGGCCGGCCCCGCCGCGGCCTTTACTTTCTGGAAAGCGGCGGAGTACCAGGCGGCCTCGCTTTCCACGCGGTCGCGGAACACGCTGTACAGAGCGAGTAAAGCGTCGCGCAGCCCCTCAAGGGCGCTCGTCTTCATGGTCCTTACCGCCTTATCAAAAGGCGCCCCTGCCTGTGGCTGGTCCAGTCCGGTCTGCTCCAGGCGCGTCTGCTCCGCGGCCGGCAGCAACTTACGGCGGTCCAGCTCCGCGGCCGCTGTTCTCCCCATTGAAAGGAACCCGGCAGCTCTATACTCTAAAGAAGGGACCATGCTGTCGTAATACGCGTCCTGAACGTAGCGCCGGAGCTCGCGCGGGCTGGAAGCGTACAGCTGCGCTATCTCGATCTCTCCCTGTATGTAGCCGGAACGTACGCTTTCCCGTTTCAGCATCGCCGCGAATTAC
>JAPLKJ010000264.1:7060-15023 GCA_026388125.1 Elusimicrobiota bacterium | reverse complement strand
CCGGCAGCAGCGCCAGGGCCTGCAGCAGGCCGGAGGCGGAAGCGACGGCGGCTACCAGTATCATCTTGCTCCGCGCGTCCAGGCCGCCGAAAAAGCCGGAGCGGAAGCACAGCAGCAGCGCTATCACCGCTGCCGAGAACAGCGCCGGGGCCAGTGCCGGCAGCAGGAACCTGCGCGCGGAGTTCAGCGCCGCGGTAAAAAGCGCCGCCGTGTTCACGAACAGCAGATGCGGCATCAGCGCGGCCGCCAGCACCGCCGTGAGCGCCAGCTGCCCCGGGACGCCTTTGAAACCCCAGGCGGCCAGGGTCACGAGCTCGCGGCTGAAAACGACGCCTGCCAGGCACAGCACGGCCGAGCCGCAGAAGATGACCGTCCAGGCGGAGGCGAAAAAAGCGCGCGCCGCCTCCGGGCCGCGCGTTTTTTCCTTTTCCAGCAGCGGGATGAAAACGGAGTTCAGCGCACCTTCCCCGACGGTGCGCCTGAAAACGTTGACCAGCCGGAAAGCGGCGTAGTAGGCGTCGGCCAGCGCCCCGCCGCCGAAAAAAGCCACCAGCAGGGCGTCGCGCGCGTAGCCGAGCAGCTTCGTAAGCAGGCCCGCCCCGGCCATGCCGGAGAAGCCGCGCGAGAACGAGCTGTTTGCATTTTCGGCCATAAAATAATAAACTATATCCACTATGGCAAAACTTAAAACCGGAAGACATACCAGCGCGATCAAAGCCTGGCGCAAATCTGAGAAACTGGCCTCCAAGAACCGGGGCGTTAAGAACAAGATCCGCGACATCTCCAAGGAGTTCATCGCTCTCGCCGAGAAGAAGGATATAGAGAACACGCAGAAGCTGCTCCCGAAAGCTTATGCGCTGCTCGACAAAGCGGCCAAGAAAAGCACCATCCACTGGAAGGCCGCCGCGAGAAAAAAATCAAGGCTGGCGGCGCGCGTTAAGGCCATAACCCAGAACCCTTCCGTAAAGTAAGCTCTTTCCCCAGGAAAGAACACCCCGGCGCAGTCAGCCGGGGTTTTTACTTGCCCCGCGCTCCGGCGAAGACCGAAAAAGCGCGGGGTTTATTTTCCGCTCGTGATCTCAAAGATCAGCTGGCGTATCACCAGGCCCGGGTCCCGTTTGGAAGAGGACTTCAGCAGCTCCTCCGCCTCCAGGCAGCGGCGCAGGCTCTTCAGCAGCTTGTCCTCGGTGAACGCGGCGGCGTCGCGCAGCGCGTAATTGTACTGCCCCGGGGACATGCCGGCCTGGTAGCAGGCGGCGGCGCCTTCACCCGAAGCCGAGATGCGCTTGGCTTTAAGCATCATTTCCATCGCTCTGGAGGTCTGGGCCAGCAGGGCCAGCGGCTCCTCGCCGGCGGCCAGCAGTTGTACCGCGGCCTGGGCCGCGGCGGCCGGGTTGCGCGCGCGCATGGCGTTGGAAAGTTCGTACGGGTTCTGGCCGCGCGCGAAGCCGGCCAGCGCCAGCGCGTCCTTGGGCTCGAACAAGCGTTCCTGGCCGTGCATATAAAGCATGATCTTTTCCGCTTCGGCGTCCAGCGTCACGGCGCCGGTGCCTATCAGCTCCACCAGCAGCTCCAGCGCCTTCCTGTCGGTCTTCACCCCGCCGGCCAGCAGCTTGTCGTTCAGGTAGGCTTCGGCCTGCGCGTCGTTCATGGACGAAAAATCCACCAGCGCGCAGTCGGCGCCCAGCGCGGGCCCGATGGGATCGGTCTTCTGGCTGTAGTCGCCCAGCAGCAGCAGGCAGGCGCTGGGGCAGGGGGCCGCCAGGTATTCGAGCAGCCGCCGCAGGGGGTCCTTTTTCAGTTTCTCCACCCGCTTAATGACCACGAAGCGGACGTCCGCCAGCATGGGCGCGGTCTGCGCCTCGTCCAGCGCTTCGGCTATGTCCGAAGTTTCGGCGTCGCGCTGCGAGAAGTTGAACGATTCCGGCTTGAAAGAAGCTTCCAGGCGCCTGAGCGCCGCCTGCTTCAGCGCCGTTTCCTCGCCGCACAGGTAATAGACGGGGCGGACGCGCTTTTTAGCCCATTCGTCCTCCATGCTCTTTCGCGTGAGGGTTTGCATAAAGTGTCCGTGAAGGCCGGTTCTACCGGGGGCCGGGGGCGGGGGTCTCTACCTCCGAGCCGGGCGGCACCTTTTTCTGCGAGGCGCTGGAGACCGCGCCGAAGCCGGAGACGGTGCGCAGCACCACGTCCTTGGCCAGGATCTCCCAGAGGGCTTCCCTGGCCTGTTCCTCGGTGAGCCCGCCGGGGAGGTTCGCCGCCGAGTACAGCTTGGTGGCCTGCAGCGCGGGCTCTTCCCAGAGGTAGCGGTTCTCTTTGCGGTCCAGGAAGCGCAGGCCGGCTATCACGTTGAGCTTGTACACGGTGGGGACCATGTTCGCGTCGTACTGTATGGGGGTCAGGATGTAGTGGTTGATCTCCCCGACTATCACGCCCTGGGCCGCGCTTTCCTGCGCGATGGTGTACTCGCCGTTCTTAAGGAACTCGTCTATGACCTTCAGCGTGATCTTCTCCTCGAGCCCGAACTGCTGGGTTTTGTTGGTGAAAGGGCGCACGGCTATGAGCTTGATGTGCTGCGGCAGCAGCTGCTGGGCGGGCCTGTAAAGTATGTCCGAGCCAGCACAGGCCGTCAGCGTCAGCGCCGCGGCAAAGACAGTTATAGTTCGTTTCATAGGTCCCCCTGCGTTCATTTTACCACGATGCTTACCAGCCGCCCGGGCACTACTATCACCTTTACCACGGTCCTACCGGCCAGGTGCGGGGCGGCTTTTTCCAGCGCCAGGCGCCGGATCTCTTCCTGCGGCGTGGTTTCCTTCACGCTCAGGCGTTCCTTTACCTTGCCGTTGAGCTGTACGGGTATCTCGATGTCGCGCGAGGCTATGACGCTCTTGTCGGCCGCGGGCCAGGGCTGCTTCATCAGCGTGGCGGCGCCGCCGGCGAGCTCCCACAGTTCGTCGGTGATATGCGGCGCGAAAGGGTGCAGCAGGGCCAGGAAGGTGTTGAAGTCCTCCCGCGAGGTGGTTTCCTGCTCCGTCAGCCGGTTCAGGTAGACCATCAGCGCCGAGATGGCGGTGTTGAACTTCAGCGCTTCTATGTCGGCGCTCACTTTTTCGATGGTCTGATGGCGCAGCAGGAGGTCGGGGCCGGAGGCTTTCCCCTCCGTGAGCGCCTGGTGCCGCTCCAGGCCCCAGGCGTAGGCGCGCTTCAGGAAGCGGTACACGCCCTCTATGCCGCGGACGTTCCAGGGCTTGGCGTCTTCCAGCGGGCCCAGGAACATCTCGTAAAGCCGGAACGCGTCGGCCCCGTAGCGCTCGTAGATCTCATCGGGATTGATGACGTTCTTCTTGGACTTCGACATCTTCTCCACCATGGGCTTGAGCGTCTCGCCTTCGGCGGTCCTGGCGGTGCCGTCCTCGGCTATGTCTAGCTCGCCGTAGCCGCGGTAGACGCCTTTGCCGTCGCGGTAGGAGTAGGAAAGTATCATGCCCTGGTGCACCAGCTTTTTAAAAGGCTCTTTGGTGGAGACCAGGCCGAGGTCGAACAGCACCTTGTGCCAGAAGCGGGCGTACAGCAGGTGCAGCACGGCGTGCTCGGCGCCGCCGATGTAAAGGTCCACCGGCATCCAGGCCTTCTCCAGTTCCTTGTCCACGAAAACGGTGCTGTTCTTCGGGTCGATGAAGCGCAGGTAATACCAGCAGGAACCGGCCCATTGCGGCATGGTATTGGTCTCGCGTTTGGCCGCTGTGCCGCAGACCGGGCATTTAGTGTTGACCCAGCTGTCGATGGCGGCCAGCGGGGATTCCCCGGTGCCGCTGGGCTGGTATTTCTCCACTTCGGGCAGCAGCAGCGGCAGCTCGTTCTCCGGCACCGGCACCGCGCCGCATTTGGGGCAGTGCACTATCGGGATGGGCTCGCCCCAGTAGCGCTGGCGGGCGAACACCCAGTCGCGCAGCTTGAAATTCACCTTGGCGCGGCCTATGCCTTTCCCGCCCAGCCAGGCCGTGATCTTTTTCTTGGCCTCCGGCGTGGGCAGGCCGTCTATGATGCCCGAATTGACGGCGGTGCCGTCGTCGCAGAAAGGGCCTTCGCCCTTCCAGCCGGTGAATACGCCGGTCTTGTCCTTGGCCAGTTCCGTGCGTTCCAGGTCAGATTTATTGCCCGCGGCCGCTATATAGGCCTCCACGGCGGCTTTATGCTCCGGCGTGGTTAGTTTGGCCGTCAGCGGGTGCTCGGGCGCCAGCACCATGTAGGTGGCGCCGTAAAGGGTGTCGGGGCGGGTGGTGAACACCGTCAGCTTTTCGCCGCCCGGCAGCGCGAAATCCACTTCGGCGCCCTCGGAGCGGCCTATCCAGTTCTTCTGCATCAGCATGGTGGAATGCGGCCACTCGGTGCCTTCCAGGTCGGCCAGCAGGCGGTCGCCGTAGGCGGTGATCTTCAGCATCCACTGCTTCAGGTTCTTTTTCTCTATCGGCGTCTCGCAGCGGTCGCACCGGCCCTGGAAAACTTCCTCGTTGGCCAGGCCCGTCTTGCACTTGGGGCACCAGTTGATGGGCACGGTGGCCTCGTAGGCCAGGCCTTTCCTGAAAAGCTGCAGGAAGATCCACTGCGTCCAGCGGTAGTAGGCGGGGTCGATGGTGGTTATCTCGCGCTCCCAGTCGTAGCTGAAGCCGAGGGAATCTATCTGGCGCTTGAACGTTACGCAGTTCTTTTCGGTGATCACGCGCGGGTGCACGCCGGTGGAGATGGCGTAGTTCTCGGCGGGCAGGCCGAAGGCGTCCCAGCCCATCGGGTGCAGCACTTCGAAGCCTTTCATGCGCTTGTAGCGGCACAGGATGTCGGAGGCGGTGTAGCCCTCGGGGTGGCCCACGTGCAGGCCGTCGCCGGACGGGTAGGGGAACATGTCGAGGCAGTAGAACTTGGGCTTGCCGGGGCTGCGCTGGGTCCGGAACGCCTTCTGGTCGCGCCAGGCGGCCTGCTGTTTGGCGTCTATCTGCTGGAAAGTCAAGGCTTCGGCGGCGGGTTTCACTTGGTGGCCTCCATGCGTTCAATCACAAAGCTGCTTTAAAATTTTCGCGGTCTTTCTATTCATGCCGGCGCGCAGGGCCGCGGTGGCGTCGTCCATGCCGGCCAGGTGCAGCGCCCCGTGCACCGTGAGCACCAGAAGTTCGGTTACCAGGGAGTGGCCCATGGCGGCCGCCTGCCTGCGGGCCTGCGGCACGCAGACGTAGACCTCGCCCCAGACCGCGCCTGGCGCGGGCGAGGGGGGATAGTTGAAAGCTATCACGTCGGTAAGGCGGTCGTGACCAAGGAAGCGGCGGTTCAGCGCCTTGATGCCCGGCCCGCCGGTGAACACCACGTTGACCGTTTTTTTAGCGTTCCCGGCGCCCAGCGCCAGCGCGGCGGCTTTGCGCAGCGCCGGTTCGGCCTTCTGTACTTCCGCGGGGGCTTTGGTCTCGAAGCAGATGTTTATCGCCATAGAATGGGGCGGGCCCCGGCACGGGCGGCCAGTTCCGCTTTGCGCCGTCCTTTTACTGCCACTTCGAGATCCCGCGCGGTATCACCACGATGCCGTCGGGGTCGATGTAATAATGCTGCGCGTCCTGGTCCTGGTTGTAGCCGATGGTGGTCTTGGCCTCCAGCGTATTGTAGCGGTCCATGATCACTTTCTTCAGCCGCGAGCCCGCCTTTATTTCGCAGGCGTCCATGATGATGCAGTCTTCCAGCTGGCATTTCTCGTGGATGATGACGTCGTTGGCCAGGATGCAGCGCTTCAGGGAGGACTGCTCGATCACGCAGCCGTCGCACACCATGCAGTCCTGGATATTGGATTCGATTATCTTCGTGGGGGCGGCGGTGTGCCGCGAGTCCTGTATGGGCCACAGCTTGTTGTTCAGGTCCATCTTGGGCTTGGCGCCCAGCAGGTCCATGTTGGTCTGCCAGAAGGCCTCCAGCGTTCCCACGTCGCGCCAGTAGTTCTTTTCCTCGTAGGGCTTGCTGCCGGGCAGCTTCTGCCCGTCGAAGTTGTAGGCGAAGACCCTGTAGCGTTTCAGGATGTTGGGCAGGATGGTCTTGCCGAAGTCCAGCGCGGCCGTTTCCCCGGATTCCTCGTGCAGGATCTTCACCAGCGCGTCGTAGCTGAAGATGTAGTTGCCCATCGAGGCCAGCACGGCGTTGGGGTTGCCGGGCATGGGCTTGGGGTTCTTGGGCTTCTCCTCGAAGCCGCTGATGCGGTTCTTCGTGTCCACCACCACGGTGCCGAAGCGCGAGGCTTGCTTGAGCGGCACGGTGAGCGCCGAAACCGTCACGTCAGCCTTGCTGGCCACGTGGAAATCTATCATCTGGCGGATGTCCATGCGGTAGATATGGTCCGCGCCGAAGACGGCTACCAGGTCGGGCTTATTATCGGTTATGAGGTTGAGGTTCTGCTTCACGGCGTCGGCCGTGCCGCGGTACCACATCTCGCCCAGGCGCATCTGCGGGGGCACTATGGTTATGAAGTGTTCCTTGGTGATGCCGCCCAGGTTCCAGGTGGAGCGCAGGTATTCGATCAGCGACTGCGACATGTACTGCACCAGCACGTAATTGGAATAGATGCCGGAGTTGATGAAGTTCGACAGCACGAAGTCGATGATGCGGTATTTCCCGCCGAACGGCACGGCCGGCTTCGAGCGCTCCTTGGTGAGCGGGTACAGGCGTTCGCCTGTGCCGCCGGCCATGATGATGCCTATAGTTTTCATTGTCCCTCCGTCGTTAGCGCCCCGGCGCAGTTACGATATCGCGTCCATTATTTCCCTGAGGTCGCGGCCCAGGCACAGGAACACCGGCTTGTCCAGCAGCGTGTAGGTCTTGATGCGCAGCCGGCGCAGTTCCTTGGTGGCGGCCACCAGGCCGGCCAGCGTGGGCGCTTCCCTTTCCACTATCATTTCCTGGTCGTCCAGGCCGTAAGAGAAGAAAAAGTTCTCGTTTATGTCGCCGTGCCCGGCTATCACGGCCGCCCGCTCCGCCATCATCTTTTCCCTTTCGGCGGAGGGCAGCTCGTACCAGTTGTTGGCCTTTATCACCGGATGCAGCAGCATATAGCGGTGGCGGCCGAAAGCGTTCTTGGGCAGGAACCCGAATTCCAGGTCCTTCGGCTCCTGGTCCAGGGGCGGGTGGTACACGCCCAGGTAGGAATGCGCGGCGGTGAAATAGCGGCCGGCGCCGGCGGAGAAAGTGCGCGCGCAGATGTCCTGCAGGTAGGCCAGGTCGTCGGACATGCGCCAGAAAAGGAGGTCGGCGTCGGCGCGCAGGCCGGCCAGCATGTAGGTGCGCAGGAAGATCTTTTCCTGGCAGGCGGCCACCATGCCCTCGAACTCCTGCTTGGCCGCTATCTTCTCGTTGGAGACCAGCTTGCGGAACTCGGGCTGCAGCTTCAGGAACATGAAGCTGGAGTAGACGCTATTTTGTTGTTTTTCCATCTTCTGTTTCCTTGGCCGGCGCGTTGATCTCCAGGAAGTGGCTGCCGGGGCGGAGGATCTCCGCCTCCTCTTCGGTCATCAGGCCGGTCTCCACTTCCATGAACAGGTACTTCCTGCCGTTGAATTCGAAAAGGCTTTTGCGGGGCACCAGGCGGGTATTGGAATTGCTGCCCACGAACAGGCTGCCGTCGAACTGCTCGCCGATGCGTATGCCGGTGCGCAGATCGAGCACCTCCAGCCAGAGGCGGTTGTAGTAAATGCTGTCCTTGAGCGGGATGAAGTTATTGAGCCGGGCCTTGAACTCCTCGGCGGTGCGGTAATGCTTGATGTCGGCCGTCATTTCCCGGGCCAGACCGGAATAGAGCGGCTTGGTGTTCTTGCCTATCATTATGACTTTCCTGGCCACGGTGAAAAGCCGGTCGCCCTTGTACACCTGCGTCTTGGGGCTGGTGTAGATGTTGGTCACCACGCCCTGCTCCAGCGGCTTCACGTCGTAATATTTGTAGACG
>JAPLKJ010000264.1:0-7001 GCA_026388125.1 Elusimicrobiota bacterium | reverse complement strand
TTGTAGACGTCCTGCCAGCGGCGCTCGGTCTGCTTTTTATTGCCTTCGGAGGTGGAATCCAGCAGCGCGGCCATTTCGGTGGAGACCAGCCGGCCCAGCACGCTCTCGGGCGTGACGAAGGCGAACAGCTCGGTCTGCACTTCCTCCACGCGCCCGTCGAAGGGGGACAGGATGTCGTAGGTCTCCTGCGCGGTGGTGATGCCGTTGACCGGGGTATACACCTCTATCGAGCCTATCTTTATCTCCTTTTCCACCGGCGTAAGCGCGCGGCCGGAAAGGGAGGCCTTTTTCACCGGTTCCCCCGGCTCCTGCGTGCCGGGTCCCTGCTCCGCGGCCGCCTGTTTCGCGGCGGCGGGTTTTACCGCGGCCTGTTTCCTGGCGGCGGGCGCGGGGCCCGCGGAAAAGGCCGGGACGGCCAGCAGCAGCGCGGCGGCCGCGCAAAGTCCTTTAAGCGTTTTTCTGGTCATGGATCTTTTTGAAGGCTTCCCAGGTCCAGGGCATCTTTTCCTGGAATATTTTCTGAATGGCGGCGGCGTACTGCCGTATCTCGTACTGCGCGTGGGAGTCCAGCCGCAGGCTGAGGAAATTCAGCAGGCTGCGCGCGTTCACGCTCCAGTGGAACTGCGTGTACTGGGCCACCGGCAGCGCCATGCGGGCCATTTCCCGGGCCACGCCGGCCTTAAGCAGCTCGTCGTAGGCCGCGTAGGAGGCTTTTATGGACTTCGTGTAGATCTCCAGCAGGCGGGCGTTGTCGAGCTTCGCGCCGGCTACGGACCCCTGCTTGTTGATGGTGTCCTGCGCGCGGAAGGTTCCGGGGATGTAGAATTCGTCCTTGACCTCGGTATACCGCGCCGAAATTTCATTATAGGAGGCTATGCGGTGGCGCATCCACTGCCGGGCCACGAAGATGGGGCATTTTACGTGGAACTGGAAAACCGAGTGTTCGAAAGGGGAGATGTGCTCGTGGGCCAGCAGGTACTCTATGAGCTTGCGGTCCCTGTCCTCACCCTTGGAGACGCCGCCGAAGGAAACCCGCGCCGAATCCACCGCGCGCTGGTCGCCGCCCATGAAATCCACCAGTTGCACGAAGCCGTTGTCGAGCACGGGGTATGATTCGTTCTGGTTTTTTTTCTCAGTTTTCAACATAAGCCTCCGGGCCGGCTCCCGGCCTAATCTTTGGGGGAATCAGAAATAAAATTATATACTTTTCAAAGGTACAATGAAAGGCGGGCCGTTGTCGGGCGCCCCGGGACCGCGGCTATGGAGCTCTTATTATGAAGAACAAAGCGCAGCTTAATGGAAAAAAACTGGCGGCCAGCCCGAGCCTGCGCTCCCTGGAGCGCATAATGCACCTGCTGCTCGAGCCGGGCGGCTGCCCCTGGGACCGCCGGCAGACGCATTCCACGCTGCTGAAATACCTGCGCGAGGAGGCCGGCGAGGTGAGCCGCGCCGTGCGCAACCGCGACTGGGAGAACCTGAAAGAGGAACTGGGCGACGTGCTGCTGCAGGTGGTTTTCCACAGCGCGCTGGCCCGGCGCGCCGGCCTTTTTACGCTGGGCGACGTGATCCGGACCATCAACGCTAAAATGGTGCGCCGCCACCCGCATGTTTTCGGCGGGCCGAAGCTGGCCACCTCCGCGCAGGTGCTGCGCCAGTGGAAGAAGATCAAACTCGTGGAAAAGGGAAAGAAAGCTTGAACCAGGAACACCTGGCCCGGCTGGTCTATCCCGAATTCCGCTTCGGAAAGACCCCCCTGGCTGACGCTCTTGAACTGGTGGCCGCCGGAGTGGGCGGCTTCTGTTTTTACGGCGGCACCGCGGCCGAAGTTTCCGAAGCCTCCCGCGTTCTAAAGGCGGCCTCTTCAACCCCTCTGCTCATAGCCGCCGACTACGAGGACGGCGTGGGCCGCTGGGTGGAGGGCGGCACCGAGCTGCCCACCAATATGGCCATCGGCGCGTCGGGCTCGGCCGGCCTGGCCAGGCGCAAGGGCGAGATAACCGCGCTGGAGGCCCGGGCGCTCGGGGTGGACTGGGTCTTCGCGCCGGTGGTCGACCTGGCGGTGCGCCCGGCCAACCCTATAGTGAACGTGCGGGCTTTCGGGGCCGGCTGGCGGCTGACGGCCGAAATGGCCGGGGCGTATATTTCCGGCCTGAACTCGCGCGGCGCGCTGTGCTCGCTCAAGCATTTCCCCGGCCACGGCGACACCGAGGCCGATTCCCACCTGGTGCTGCCGGAAGTGGGGCATGACCGCAAAGGTTTCGAGGACAGCGAACTGCAGCCTTACCGGGCGCTGGTCCGGCGGGCGGATTCCATAATGGTGGGGCATCTGAAGGTGCCGGCTTTCGACGCCAGGAACCCGGCTTCGCTGTCCGGCGCGGTGATAAAAAACCTGCTGCGCGGGGACCTGGGTTACGGCGGCGTGGTGCTTACCGACGCGCTGAACATGAAAGCGCTGTCCGGCGAAGGCGAGCCCGGCGTGCGGGCTTTCCTGGCCGGCGCCGATATCCTGCTTTTCCCCGAGAACCCTTCCGGACTGTTCGCGGCGCTGGGGCGGGCCGCGCGCGAAGGGCTGATAACGGAAGCTATGGTGGCGCAGGCGCTGGCGCGGCAGGACGCGCTGGCGCAAAAGACCGCGCAGGCCACCGCGCCGGGCCTGGACGTGGTAAGATGCGCCGAACACCTGGCTTTTTCCGCGCAGGCCGCGCCCGCGTGCCTGGCCTGGGCTTACGGGGAGGGGAAATTCAGCCTGAAAGCCGGCGAGACAGCTGGTTATTTCGAGCCGGCCACGGCGCAGAAAGACTGGAAAGGCGCGGCTTTCGTGAAAGCGCTGGCCGGGCTGGGCGTGAACGTTAAGCCTTTCGAGCCGGGCAGCGGCATGAAACTGGTGGCCGGGATCTTTTCCAGGCCGCGCGCTTACAGCGGCGCCATAAACATGGACGCTGACGAGCGGGTCGGCCTTGCCGCGGCTATAAAAAGCTCGGCGGGTTCGGTGATAGCGGCTTTCGGCAGCCCGTTCGTGCTGAGCGGGCTGGCGAGCCGGCCCGACGCCGCCCTGTGCGCTTTCTGCGGCCTGGAGGCTTTCCAGGCCGGCGCCGCGCGCGTGCTGGCCGGCGCGGCCAAAGCTTCCGGCGCCATGCCGGTGAAGCTGTAAGGGCAAATAAAAACCCCGCGGCTTTAAGGCGCGGGGTTTCTATTTACGGCGAAGAACTTAGCTGACTTGCTTGAGGAGCTGGTCTTTGCGGCGTTTTATCTCCGCTTCCAGTTTTTCCAGCTTTTCCTTGGCCATGTCCTTGGTCTCTTCAGCGAAGTCCACTATCTTCTCCCGGGTCTGCTTGCCCGAGGCCGGCGCGAACAGGATGCCGAGGGCCGCGCCGATGAGGCCGCCCACCAGGAACGCTCCCACTATTTCTCCGCCAGAATTTTCAGCCATAGACACCTCCGTGAAATTTGAATTTCGGACCAGGTCCGTTCCTTACAATATTATACATTGCCGGGGGCTTTGTCAAATCTTATAATAATTGCCATGAAGCTGCCGCTGGCGTTACTTTTGCTGCTGCCGGTCTGGGCCGGGGCCTACCCGTACGACGCCAGGCTCAGCGCCAGGCTGAAAGGGGAATTCGACGCGGACCTGCGCGCCAACGCGGTGGGCCGCGAGCTGTTCGGCCGGCTGGGAAAAGCCGGCCCTGCGCGCGAGGCGCTGCGGGTGCTGGTGCGCACCGACCCCGCCGAGTGTTTCGCCTCGTTCGATCCAGACAGCAACGCCATCTATTTCAACTCCCGGTTCATCCTTAAATTCTTCGCGGCCAAAGGTTTCAAGGACAGGCGGCTGGTGGAGCTGCTGTCCGGCAATAAAAAAGCGCGCGCGGTGCTGGTGAAGTACGCCGCCCCCGTGTACCTGCACGAGCTGGTGCACGCGCTGCAGTTCTACCTTTACCCCGAATACCGCCAGGACGCCGGCGCCAACCCGCTGGAATGGGAATACGAGGCCTACCTTACCGAGGACATGTTCGTGCACGAGCGTATGAAGGCCGACCCCGCCCTGCTGAAAGCTTTTATAACCGGGGCCTATACCGATCTCTACACCGCCAATATCCTGGGCAGCTATTTCACCCTTTCCCTGGACAAGGAGAACTATAAGGAGCGGATACGCCGGTATTACGAGGAGGGCGTGGGCGGCTACATGAGCATGGAGAAAGCCGAGAGCGCCAAGAAGAACAACGTGGCCGACGCGAAGATAATGGCGTACGCCGCAGGCGCGGTGGGCGAATATGAAAAAGACAGTTCGGCGCTGGCCCGGCTGGGAAAGGAAAAAGAGGATTACGCCAGATTCCTGGACGATTTTTACGCCAGCCGCTGGCCGGCCTTCAGCGCCGACGCGCTGCTGTTCGTGGGCTCCATGGCGCTGGCCGAGAAGAACTACCCGCTGGCACTGGACTGCCTGGCGGTGGCCGACGTGAATTCGCAGGCCAACGGGCTTGACCCCGCGGCGCTCAACACGCTCAAGACCAAAGGGGCGCTGGCCATTCTGGAGGCCGCTTCATACCTGCGCGATAACTCAAAAAAAATGGACATCGAACTGCTCAGCCGGCACCTGAAGGCGCTGGAAAAAGCCTGCGTCAGTACAGCGCGCCCTTTCCCCGACGACCTGGTGCCGATGAAGAAGCTGATCTACCCCAAGGCCATGGCTTTCTTCGCCAAAAAATACGCGGCAGAAAAACAGCAGGCGCGCAAGGATTACTACAAAGAGAATATGGATTATTTCGCCGCCGCCTGCGCTAACCCGGGCGAAGAATAAGGCCGCGCGCTCCCAGCGGCCGGGCGCTATAATTATAAAGCGCGGGACAAACCTTGAATTAGTTCCTTTAATTGAGTAAATTATCTTTAACGCTAAGTAACCGGCAGCCACGCGGAGGAACCATGATAGACATTGCAAAGAATATCGCAACTGCTCCCAGGCGCACCAAAGCTTCCGTTATCCGTGAACTCCTTAAGACCACCAACCAGCCCGGCATAATTTCTTTCGCCGGCGGCCTGCCCGCCCCCGAACATTTCCCGTACGATTTCGTGGCCGAGACCGTGAAAGAAATAATGGCTAAAAAAGGCAAAGTGGCGCTGCAGTACGGCCCCACCGACGGCCTGCCCGAACTGAAAGACGAATTCATAAAGTTCCTGAAAAAGCACGAGGGCATCGAGGCCAAGTCAGAGAACCTGATAATCACCACCGCCAGCCAGCAGGCGCTGGATATGGTGGGCCGGCTTTTTATTGACGCATCCGACCCCGTGCTGGTGGAGAAGCCCAGCTATATGGGCGCGCTGCAGGTGTTCCGCTCCTACGGCGCCGAGTTCATAGGCGTGAAGCTGGAGGACGACGGCATAAGCACCGAGGAGCTGGAAGAAAAACTGGCCTGGCTGAAGGGCCAGGACGAGCATTATAAATTCGTGTACCTGGTGCCGGATTTCCAGAACCCCAGCGGCGTAACGCTGTCCGAAGCGAAGCGCCGGAAAGTGATAGAGCTTTCCGAGAAATACAACGTGGCCGTGATCGAGGATTCCCCTTACCGCCAGATACGCTTCGAGGGCACCGCGCCCAAGATGCTTTACCGGCTGGACAAGGAAACGCATAACACCGATAACATCATTTCGCTGTTCACGTTCTCCAAAACGTTCGCGCCGGGCCTGCGCCTGGGCATCATCCTCGGCCATCCGCAGATCATCAAGAAGATGGAGATCCTGAAGCAGTCGCTGGACCTCTGCACTTCGAGCCTGAACCAGCTGATAGCGGCCGAGTTCCTGCGCTCCGGCTTCTTCGAGAAGCACATAGAAGTGATAAAGCATGACTACCGGATAAAAAAGAACACGATGGTGGGAGCCCTGAAAAAGTACATGCCGGAAGGCGTTACCTGGACCAACCCGGAGGGCGGCCTGTTCCTGTGGCTGCGCCTGCCCGTAGGTATGAGCGCGGACGACATGTTCCAGGACGCGCTGAAAGAGAACGTGGCCTACGTGATAGGCTCCGCTTTCCATTCCGACGGCTCCGGCAAGAACACCATCCGCCTGAACTTCTCGTTCGCTTCGCCCGAGCAGATAGACGAGGGCATTAAGCGCCTCGCTACGACCGTAAAAAAACGCCTGGTCGTTGCAGCGAAGTAGCACTGGAATAAATGTCCGACTTCTCAGTGGAATTCAGCCGTAACCTGCGTGCCGCCGGCGTTGTTGGAGCCGGCGGCGCGGGTTTTCCGTCCTACGTGAAAGCGCAGGGCAGGGCCGAATTCGCGCTGGTCAACGCCGCCGAGTGCGAGCCGCTGCTGAAAAAAGACCAGAAGATCCTGGAATATTTCCCCGAAAAAGTTTTCGACGGGCTGGAACTGCTGATGCGCGCCGCCGGCGCCAAACAGGGCATCCTGGGCATCAAGAAAAAACACGAAAAGATCATCCCGCGCCTGGAGGCTATAGCCAAAGGCCGGAAGAATATTTCCGTGCTGAAGCTGGGCGATTATTACCCCGCCGGCGACGAGCAGTGCCTGGTGTTCGAGGCCACCGGCCGCGTGGTGCCGCCGGGCGGCATACCGCTGGAAGTGGGCTGCGTAGTGAGCAACGTGGAAACGCTGTACAACGCGGCCGCGGGTAAGCCGGTCACCGAAAAATTCATAACCGTCAACGGCGCGGTGAAAAAGCCCGCCACTTTCAGGGTGCCCGTGGGCATAACCTGGCGCGAAGCTGTGGAGATCTGCGGCGGTTTCACCATCAAAGACCCCGCGTACATCGATGGCGGGCCCATGATGGGCAAAGTGATGACGGATTTCGAACTGCCTGTAACCAAGGCTTCGGCGGGCATTATTGTGCTGCCGAAAGGTCACCCTTTGATAGTAAAAAAAGCGGTTAGCCGGCCCACGTTCACACGCATAGGCCGCTCGACCTGCGACCAATGTTCGTTCTGCACCGAGTTCTGCCCGCGCTACCTGCTGGGCCACAACGTGCAGCCGCACCGCGTTATGCGCACC
>JAPLKJ010000272.1 GCA_026388125.1 Elusimicrobiota bacterium | reverse complement strand
CGCGGCTTTCTCCCCGGCCGCCAGCGCCTGGTCGTCCGCTATGTCGTCCACCGCGCGGGCGTAGCCGTAATAAGCGGCCAGCGCCCTGCGCTGTTCCTTATTAAGGAAAAAGAAAGCGGGTCTGAAAGTGGAGCCCGCCGCGTAAGTGGTTTTTATAATTATTCCCCCCGTTTAAAAAAAATCACCGCGCCGCCGCGGTGATTTTAACTGGCCCGGCCGGGTCCTTATTCCCCTACGGTCTTAAGGTAAGTCACGAAGCTGTCCCAGCCGGTGGCTTTTTCGAAGGCCAGCTTCGAGTAAGAGGGGTAGTACTCTATCAGGCTGCCCGGCCTGCCGGGAATATTTATGGCTATGCCGTGGGTGTTGGAATACTCCTTGCCGGTCCTGTCCTTGCCCAGCCAGGCGTTGCGTATGGTCAGCTCTCCGGCTATGAAATTCTTAAGGTCCTCTCCGGCGGCGGCAAGCCTTGCGCCCTGCGGCAGCGCCGGGGCGGCGTAGCGGCCCGTCAGCTCGACGAAATTATAGAGATCGCCGTAGAAGGAAATGCGCTTGTCGGGATCGGTGGTCTCGTCTCCCACTTCGAAGCGCAGCACCTCTGCCTTGGCCCTGGCCAGGGCGGGCTTGTCTCCGGCGGCCATGGCCAGCTCGTACCAGGTCTTCGTCTTTTTCGCCAGCGCCGGCAGCCTGGCGGCCCTGATGGCAGAAAGCTGCACGCCGTACTTGGTCTTTTCAAGCATGTCCTGGTATTCGGGCCGGGCGTACATTTCCCGGAAAGTGTCCACCATGGAAACGCCCGCGGCCTCCGCGCCCGCGCCGGGGTTGGCGGCCAGGAAGGCGAAGAAATCCTCGAAGTTCAGGCTGGGCAGCTGTATGACTTCCTCGGAGCCCACTATGACGTCGGCGGCGTCCTTTATTTCGTAGGCCACCTCGGCCATCTGAATGAAGCAGGCCATGGAGGCGTACAGGTCCACTTTGCCGGCCTCCCTGAAGATCTTGCCCATTTCGGTGGTGGCGATATAATTGCCGGTCACGAAATCGTGCGAGATGGATTTCTGGCCGTCCAGCAGGTTGTCTCCCGGCTTTTTGGGGTCTATCCAGCCCCAGCCGTGGTCCCAGATGATGAACAGGTATTTTTTTGCCGGGTAGGCCGCGCGGGCCCATTTAAGGAAGGCCGCCGCCTCTTTCCAGTCGCCCATATCCCTGGCGCCGAGATCCTCGAGCAGGGTGGAGCCGATATGTTCCTTGTCAGCGTCCCTGGTCACGAAATAGCGCCTGACGCCGTCCCAGTCCCCGTCGGCGGTGGTATCGTTCTCCAGGCCTTTGGAGCGCCCGAGCTCGGCTACGATATTTATTTTTTCGCTGGACCCCACGGTCTCAAAGCGGTTCAGGTCGCCCAGCGCGAACGGCTCGATATTGCTTTTGCCGTTCATGTACACCATTATGGTCCACTCTTTCAGGGCTTCGGGCCGGGGCGCCGCCGGGGCGGCCGCGGCGGGCAGGGAGCGCGTTTGGGAAGAGAGCTGTTCGAGGGCGGGGCTCGCGCAGGCGGGAACCGCTGCCAGTATCAGTGCGCAAAAAAATGAGATCTTGTGATTCATCGTTTCTCCATAACGCCGCGGGACAGTGTTGTGCACGGCCATAAAGGCCTTATCTTATTATTGCCAAAAACCATGACGGAAATCAAGGCCAAAAGGCCCAGGAGCCTCCTTTATAAGTATTTCCGCCAGGATATGCCCGCAGCAGCGCAGCAGCCGCCAGCCGTCCGCGCTGGGAGGGATGTTCGGCCTGAAATTATGCTTGAGCACCTCGGCCAGTTTCAAAAGGCCGGAGCGGCCGGCGGAGATGCCCGAGAGCTCCGGCAGGGTTTCATTTAGCAGCATTATGCGCCTGTGTTCGGTCTTCGTGTCGATCAGGCGCTCCGGGTGGCTCATCACGGCGCTGCGCGCGGCTTCCGCGCCGGAGGGCGGAACGGCGGCCGTTTCCAGCGAGGAGATCAGCCAGTCGGAGTAGTTCACCATCCAGCCCGGGTCCGGCAGCTTGTCGTCCCAGACCAGGCGCCACGCGCGCTGCGCCGGGTAAGTGGTGAGCTTACGCCCGTGATGCTCGAATATCATCGGCCAGCACCAGGGTTCGAAGCCGGGCAGTTTTACCAGCCGGCCTTTGTGGCGCTCCTGCAGGAAATAGCAGATGAACGCGGCGGAATCCTTGGCCAGCTCGAACCCGGCCTGCGGTATTTCGCCCCTGACCGCGGTCTTGAAAACGTCCCATAAATATAGGCCCGTACCGGCCATGCCGGCCTGTGCTTTTTCCACGGTGACGGCGGAGAGCAGTTTGGTCTCCAGGGCGGCGAGGCCCTGCCTGTTGAAATGCACCTTCGCGCCGGATTCGCGCTCAAGGGCGGACGCCAGCCTGAAAGCGCCGGACATGAAATCTTCCGGGCGCCGTTCCTGGCTGGAAAAATCCGGCACGGAACGCATTACGCTCTGCATCGTTTCGAAGCTGAGGTTCTGGCCGCCCGGCTGAAAGGAGGCTATGGCCGGCGGCGGAGCGCTCTGCGCGGCCGGCGCGGGGGCGAAGGCTGAGGGCAGGGCGGAGAGGGGCGGCACGCTGAACTGCTTGCGGCTGTCGCTCTCCGGCGGCGCGCCGCGCTCCGGCTCCGGCATGGCGGAGGGAAGCGGCGCGCCGCCGGGGGCGCGGCCGTTAATTTCCGGGACCTGCCCCGGCATGGCTGAAGGGAGCTGTTCTTTGGCCGGGGCCGGAGCGCCGGGGAAACTCTCTATTTCAAAGCCCGGGGGCGGCGCGTGGGCGGGCTGCGGCGGGGCGGAAGAAAAGCGGCCGGGGCTGCCGTAGCGCGGCGCGGGATCTTCCGCCTGCATTTTCCCGGCCAGCAGCTTGGCCGCCGCCGGGTCGGTCAGGGCTATCCTGGCGGTCAGGGCCTCGGCTTCCTGGCGGCCGCCGCTGCGGATAAGGGCCGCCGCCAGGTTCGCCAGCGCCTGCAGGCCGGGGGCGCGCGCCGCCGTCTGCCTGTACCAGAAGCCGGCCTGGGCGAAATTGCCGGAGCGGAAATAGATGTTCCCCAGCTGGAAAGCGATGCGCGAGCTGCCCGGAGAAGGGGCGGCCAGCGCGGACTCCAGCGCGGCTGTGGCCTGGGCCAGCAGCGCGGAGTCGCCTGCTTTGAAAGCTTTTTTCGCGCGCGCCGCGCCCAGCCCGGAAAGCGCTTCGGTCCTGACCTGCCCCGCGGCGGCCAGGCGTTCGAATCCGTTCTCGGCCTCGTCGTCGCTGTCGGCCGCCAGCTGCAGCCAGGCGGTTTCCAGGGCTTTCCGGTCCTGCAGCTGCGCGGCGCGGCCGGCTACCGCCAGCGCCTCTGCCGCCCGGGCCCGGTTGCCCGTCCTGCGGTGTACGGAGGCGAGCAGCAGCATCGCTTCGGGCGTGCGCTCCGTTTTAAGGGAATCATAGGCGTCCTGGTAAAGCCCCAGCTCGATGAGGGCGGCGCACATAGGCAGGCGCGCCTCGGCGCCGCGGCCCTTTTCCGCTTCCATGGCGTAATAAAAGTGCGCCTTGTGCAGCTCGCCGGCATTGAACTCGGCGGCCGCCGTTGCCAGCGGGTCAGCCGGCGCTTTGGCCCCGGCCTGCAGGCAGCCGGCGAGCAGTGAAATGTCGGCCCGGGAGGCGGCCGCGGAACAGCGCCCGGCGCGTCCGGGATCGAAGACGAAAGCGTCGTGCCTGGGGGCGTGAAAAAAGATCAGTGCGGTTTCCAGCGGCTGGAATTTAATGAAGGGCGTCGTCAGCGCGGCCCCGTCCGTAAAGGCCTGGAGCAACGCCCGCCCTCCCTCCATCAGCGGAATAAGGGTGTGGATGGTGAGGCTCCCGGCATTTTCTCCGGCCACCGGCAGCGCGAAATTCTTCGCCGCGGCCAGTGCCGGCAGCGCGGCCCGGAAAGAGGCCCGCGCGGCGTTAAAAATGTTAGACTCTCGGGAGTTGTCCATTGGCTTGTTAGTGAATTCTATATAAAAGGGGAACCTGACGCAATAAGGGAGAAAGCCATGAAAAAAAGCCTCGTCATCGCTACTTTTAACCGGCACAAGGCCGAAGAAATACGCGCGATACTTCCCGGCCTCCCGCTCGAACTGGTCTCCCTTTGCGAGCTTCCCGGGGCCGCCGCGGCCGTGGAGGACGGGGCGACGCTGAAAGAGAACGCCTTGAAAAAAGCGCGGGCGGCGGCCCTGTTCGCCGGCCGCTGGGCGCTGGCCGACGATACCGGGCTGGAGGTGGACGCGCTGGGCGGAGCGCCCGGCGTCCGCTCGGCGCGCTACGCCTGGGAAGGCTGTTCGCCGGCGGATAATAATGCACGGCTGTTAAGGGAGCTGGACGGCGTTCCCGCCGTGCGGCGCTGCGCCAGGTTCGCCTGCGTCATGGCCCTCGTTTCTCCGGCCGGCGCGGAAAGCACGGCCTGCGGAGTGCTCGAAGGCCGGATAACCGCGGCGCCGCGGGGGACTAACGGCTTCGGCTACGACCCGCTGTTCGAGGTGGAGGAGTCAGGGCTCACTCTGGCCGAACTGCCGGCCGCCGGCAAGAACGGGCTCAGCCACAGGGCGCGGGCCCTGCGCGCGATACTGCCGGAGCTGCTGCGGCTGGCGGCCGAAACCTGAATCCAGGACCGGCCGGCTGTAATAACGGGCATATTTTAATATAATATAAAACTGACCGCGCGGAGGCCCGCGCGGTGCATATACATGAAACTACGGCTCTTCCATAAATTCCTGATCATCATGGTGCTGGTTTCAGCGCTGCCGATGGCGCTGCTGGGCCTGCGCCTGATAAGCCTGGGCCAGCTGGGCGTGCGCACCGCCATCCTTGAGCTTCATCTGACGCGGGCCGACAGAATAGCCGCCGATATCAATTCCTACCTGCGCTCCTCCGACGAGGCCCTGCGCTCCGCGGGCGCCGCCATGGCCGCCATGGACTGGGAGAACAAGCAGGTGCTGCTTTCCACCCTGCTGGAGGCGCGCCGGGAGATCAGGGAGATCTCGGTGCTTTCCCGCGACGGCAAAGAGCTCGTGAAAATGCTCACCCCCTACGGGCACGGCGCCGGGAAGCTTAAGAATTACCCGTCCGTACCGGAATTCAAAGCGGCTATCGGCGGCAAGCGTTCCATCTCCCTGCTGGACAAAGGCAGGACGGCGGTCTTTTATTATCCCTTCGGCAAGAACATGGCGCTGCGCGCGGAGCTGGACATGGCCGCTTTTTTCGCGTCCATGGACCTGAAGCGGCTGGGGGCGAAAGGGTTCCCGCTCATCCTTGACTCCTCCGCCGAGCCGATAGCCTGGCCCAAAGGCCTGCCGCAGGAAACCGTGGACAGCGCGTCCGGCTGGCAGATCTCCAGGAACGCGGTCAAAGCGCTTTCGGCGGCTTCCTCGGAGTTCAAGGACGGCACGGGCCAGGCCATGCTGGGCGCCTACGCGCCTATCCCCGAGATCGGCGGCGCGGTGGTAGTGGTGCAGCCGCAGGAGGGGGCCTACCGTTACGCCATGTTCCTCAGGACGCAGGCCGTTTACGCCGTGCTGCTGTTCCTTACGCTGTCCTTCATGGCGGCCTGGGTGATGAGCCGGAGCCTGGCGAAACCCATCAACGAGCTGAACCTGGCCGCCGAGCGGGTGGCGGCCGGGGACTTCACGCGCGGCGCCGAAGTGGACGCCTCGGGCGAGCTCAAAGAGCTGGGCCAGACCTTCAACAAGATGGTCGGGCAGCTTAAGAGCTACTCCGATATGCAGCTGGACCGGATCATCCACGAGCAGAAAAATACCGAGGCCATACTCTTTTCCACCGAGGACGGGATAATAATGACGGACCTGGAGGGCCGGGTGGAGCTGGTCAACCGCAAGGCCCGCTCGGTGCTGGGCATCGGCATGGACGCCCCCGTGGACGGCCAGACCCTCGCCGGGCTGATAGCGGACCCGGCCATCAGGGAGGCCGTTCTGGACGTGTTCTCCTCCGGCAGTAAAGAGCATTACCGCGAAGTGGAGGTGGAACTGGAGCATTCCCGCCGGGTCTTCAAAAGCCTCTGCGTTCCGATAACGGCCCCCGGCCACGCCGAGCCCATCGGGCGCCTGGTGGCGTTCAACGATATTACTCTCGACAAGGAGCTCATCCGCATCAAGGACGAGTTCCTGCACTCCATAACCCACGACCTGCGCAATCCGATGGGCGCCATAAAAGGCTTCGTGGAATTCCTGGTCAAGGAGATCCCGGGCCCCGTCAACGAGGCGCAGAAGAAGATGCTCATCTCCATAGACAGGGCGTCCTTCCGCCTGCTGGGCATGATCAACAATATCCTCGACGTGGCCAAGATGGAGGCCGGCAAGATGGAGGTGAAGCTGGCGCCGATCAACCTGCGCGAGATCGCCGCCCGCGTCATAGAGCTGATGGAATCCCTCGGCCAGCGCAAGCGCCTGCGCTTCGAGATGGAAGGCGACGCCGAAGCCGTGGTCAACGCCGACGCGGGCCTGATGGAGCGGCTGTTCACCAACCTTATAGGCAACGCCATAAAATTCACGCCGGAGAACGGGGTCATCACCGTGGGGATCTCCTGCGGCGACAAGCAGGTGACGGGCTGGGTGCGCGATACGGGCGACGGCATCCCGCCGGAATACATCGACAAGATCTTCGCGAAGTTCGAACAGGTCAAGGGCCAGAAGGCCGGCGGAACGGGCCTCGGGCTCACCATCTGCAAGCACGTGGCGGCGGTCCACCTGGGAAAGATCTGGGCGGAATCCGAGCCGGGCCGCGGCTCCAAATTCACGTTCTCGATACCCCGCAGCCTCGGCAAGGACGCGGCCGGGGCGGTGATCGACGCGGGGAAAATAAAATAATATGAACAGGCCGCGCCGCTCCGCCGCAGGTCCCGGAACGCGTGCGCTGCTTCTCTCGGCCTGGCTGCTCCTGTCGGCCGGCGCGGCCGGCGCGGCGCAGGAGCTGCAGACCGTGATGGTGCGCCCCGGCGACACGCTGTGGAGCATGGCCGACACCTACCTTAAGGACCCCGCCAGGTGGGGCGAGTTCCTGAAGTACAACGCGCTGGCCTCCCCGGACCCGTCCATCGCTTTGCCCGGGATGTCGCTGAAGGTGCCGGTGAGGCTGGTGAAGGAGCAGTACCGGGCGGCCAAGCTGGTCTACTATCTCAAGGACGTGCTTTTCCGGCGTTCGGGCAGCGCGGACTGGGTAGCGGTGACGTCCAGGATGGACCTTTATAACAATGACGCGCTGCGCACCAAAGAGGACTCCAGGGCCGACGTGAAGTTCTATACCGGCGAGCTGCTGATCCTGTACGCCAATTCGATAGCCGTACTGCGCCCGCCCAACAGGAAGAACGCTGACGTGGAGCTGATGTCCGGCGAGGTGCGCGGGCAGCGCTCGCGCGTGCTAACGGCCTCGGCGCGGATAACCCCCAAGACCAGCGATACCGAATACGGCGCCAGGCTCAAAGAGGACCTTACCACGCTGGTGCAGGTCTACAAGGGCAGGGCGGACATCGAGGCGCACGGCAAGACGGTGGAAGTTCCCGAAGGCTTCGGCACGGAGGTCAAGATGGACCTCCCGCCGTCGGCTCCCGTGGAGCTGCCCGCCCTGTTCGAGTTCAATTCCGCGCCGCGCACGAAATTGACCGCCGGCGCCCCGCCCCTCGGCGCGGGCGGCACGGCCGCCCTGGACGCGGGTAGCAGCGTCAGGCTTTCCAGCGCGCCCGCCCCTTCGGCCGGCGGCAAGGACCTCGCCGGCGCGCCCGCTCCCGGCGATATGAACGACAAGCGTCTCGCTGCCGGCGGGCTGCCGTCCGTCATTACCTCGGCCGACCCGGTGCAGGGGTATCATATCCAGCTGGCGCGCAACAGCGACTTCACCGGCATGGTCCTCAATAAAACTTTCGACGTTCTCGAGAAGATAGACCTGAACGCGCTGGTGCCGCCGGGCGAGTACTGGCTGCGTACGGCGCAGGTGGACCTGCTGGGCTTTGAGGGAAAATTCGACGCGCCCCGCCGGGTGAAGGTGGCGGGGACAAAGGCCGACTGATGCGGGCGCCTGGTGCTGCCTGCCGCAAGGTCCGATCGGCCGCCGCTTTGCTCCTGCTCTGCGGCGCGCTGCCGCGGCCCGCTTTCTGCGTGCCGGAGAAGGCCGCGATAAAGACCGTCTGGGACCGCATAATGGAGGAGCAGGGGGAACTGAACCTCCGCAAGGGCTACGGCTACATGGGTGAGGAGAACTATCCCGCCGCCGCCGACGAGTTCTTTAAAGCCGCGCAGAAAAGCCCGGAGAACCCGTGGGCGCGCCTGTTCTACGGTTCGGCGCTTTACTGGCTGGGAGAGCCGGAAAAGGCGCTGGACGAATTCGAGCAAGCCCTGCGGCTCGACCCGGAAAACTCCATGGCGTACCAGCTGCGCGGCATAGTGCGGGCCCGCGGCGGCCTGTACCAGGAGGCGCTGGACGATTTCCTGCGCGCCGAGAGCTACGCCCCGGAGCGGGCCGACGTAAAAATGAACGCCGGCTCCGTGTATCACGCGCTGGGGAACTTCGCGAGGGCGCTGGACTACTTCAGGGCGGCGGCGCAGCGCGATCCCGGCAATCCGCTTTACCGTTACCAGCTGGGGATGTTCTACTCGCGCCTGGGCCGCTACGAGCAGGCGGCCGCCGAACTGGAGCGGGCGGCGTCGCTGTTCCCGGATTACGAGGACGCCGTCTTCGAGCTGGCCGTACTGCGCGAGCGGGAGGGGAGACTCGACGAGGCCATAAAGCTCTACCGCCGCGCGCTGGGCATAAAGCCGGGCGATTCGGCGGCGCGGTTCCGCCTGTGCTGGGCGCTGGGCAAGGCGCACAGGCAGGCGGAGATCCCCAAGGCGCTGTCCGGGGCTTTCCTGCTGGCCCCGCCCAACGAAAAGGGCGGCATCTCGATGGCGCTGGCTTATTCCGGCGGTCCCCCGGCGGGCGCCGCCGCCGGGGAAAAGAACGCCGCCGGCAGCCCGCTCTTTTCGGCCTTAAGCCGCATCCCCCCGGAGCAGGAAGCCAGGGTGGAAGTGGAACTGCTGGAGATCCCGAAAGCCGGCGCGCTCCGGAACGTCTCCTCCGAAAGGGGGCGGCCCGGCGGCAAACTGGCGGCGGCGCTGGCCCGCCCGAAGGTCAATTATTCCAAGCGCGAATATTTTCTCCCCGCCGGCGGGGCGGAGGAAAGGCTGAAGCGCGCGGCGGCCGTGGCGGCGGAGGCCGAGAAACTTTTAAAAGGCGTGGGGCAGGGCAGCGACGCGCGGCTGAACTTTAATATCGAGACCGGCCCGCCGGCGGGGAAGGCCGACGGCGCGAAGAACAGGGCTTCCTATAAGCCGCGCGACGTGGGCAACGATATGGGCCTTTGGGTGATGGGCGATAACTGGCTGGAGAACGTAAGCGAGGCGCTGGACGAGATGGACGGCCAGCCCGCGCCGGCCTGGCCCGAATTCCGGCTGGTAAGAGGGCTGGGTTACCTGCTGCTCGGCGAGGCGTCCCAGGCGCTGGAAGATTTCGGCGGGAGCGGGGCACAGGCCGCGCTGGGGCGCAGCGCGGCGTGGGTTTCAGCCGGCGAGCCGGAGCGGGCCCTGGAGGCCTGCCTGGAAGCCCTTAAGCTGGAGCCGCGCAATAAGACCGCTTTGGCCAACCGCGGCTGGCTGGACATGAAAAAAGAGAACGGCCCTGCCGGGCCGTCAACCAACGGAGTCAACAAATGAAATATGCTTCGGACCTCTCTCTCGACGGTTTGCGCCGGGCGCATTTTATAGGCATAGGCGGCATCGGCATGAGCGGCATAGCCCGCCTGATGCTGGGGCTAGGCTACGGCGTGTCAGGCTCGGACCACAAGGAATCCGAGATAACCCTGGCGCTGGCGCGCGAAGGGGCGAAAATAACCATAGGACATTCCCGCGCGGCGCTGGGCTCTCCCGACGTGGTGGTGGTGAGTTCGGCCATAAAGGCCGATAACCCCGAGCTGGCCGGGGCCTTCAGGCGCGGCCTGACGGTGGTGCAGCGCGCGCTGATGCTTTCGAAGCTGGCCGAGCTGAAGAAGACCGTCACCGTGGCCGGCTCGCACGGCAAGACCACCGTAACCTCCATGACCGCCGCGGCGCTGGAGGCCGCCGGCGCCGACGCCACCGCTCGCCAACAGCGCGCCGGGCTTCCAGCCGTTTGGCTTCGCCGGCGGGCTCTATGACCCCGATACGGGGCTGCTGCACTTCAACGCCCGCGATTATGATCCGCAGGCAGGCCGCTGGACGGCGCGCGATCCCGTGTTTAACGCTGCCGGCTCGTCCTATACGGCTTATTTCCGCGGCCGGCGGCGCGGCCGCGTGCGGCTGCGCTGCGGCGGGGAGCACAACGTGCGCAATTCCCTGCTGGCGCTGGCCGCCGGCTGCTACCTGGGTTTCGACTTTGAGCGGCTGGCCGCGGGCCTTTGGGCTTTCACCGGCGTGAAGCGCCGCATGGACAGGATAGGGGCCGCCGGCGGAGTGGACTTCGTGGACGATTACGGCCATCACCCCACCGAGGTGCGCGCCACGCTGGCCGCCGCGCGCGGCCTGTTCCCGCGCAGACGCCTGATGGTCCTGTTCCAGCCGCACAGCTACAGCCGCACCCGGCTGCTGTACAAGGATTTCGGCGCCGCTTTCGGTGCGGCCGACAGGGTCTACCTGGCCCCGGTGTACGCCGCCGGGGAAGCTCCTCTGCCCGGCGTCAATTCCGGGCTTATACTGAAGCAGTTGCTGAAGAACGGCGCGGCGGCCTCGGAATTCGCCGGCGCGCTGGAGACCATGAAGGACCTTAAGCCGGGCGACGTTTTTCTTACGCTGGGCGCCGGCGACGTGTGGAAGCTCGGGGAAGAAATAAAGCTGAAGATGTCGACGCTGGGGGGAAGGATCTAGGCCGATCCGGATTTATTTATGCCTAAATACAGCCAGGTTTTTTTAGAGGACAGGGAGATCTGCGCCCGCATAGCCGGGGCGCTTTCCTCCGGGGCTTTCGACCGGCTGATAGAGATAGGCCCCGGCGGGGGAGCGCTCACTGAATTCCTTTTCCCGGAATACGGCGGCCGCATGAAGGCCGTAGAGATAGACGGCAAGCTGGTCCCGGCCCTCCGCGGAAGGTTCAAGGGGCTGGAGATCGTCAATAAGGATTTCCTTCAGCTCGACCTGGCCGAGGCCGCGGGGCCGGGGCGCACCGCGTTCATCGGCAACCTGCCGTACGACTGCGCCACGCCTATCCTGGATAAGATCCTGCGCTTCGGCGGCTTCGCGCTGGCGGTGTTCATGTTCCAGAAAGAAGTGGCCCGCAGGATAACCGCCGTTCCCGGGGACCACGATTACGGCTTCCTTACGCTGCTGACCGCGGCCCGGGCGGAGGCCGAACTGCTGATGGACATAAAGGCGGCGAGCTTCAAACCCGTGCCCGCGGTGGATTCTTCCGTGCTGCTCCTGCGGCCCAGGCCGTTCTTCAGCGCGCCCGCCGAAGAAGCGGTGTTCGTAAAACTTATAAAAAAAGCGTTCATGCACCGGCGCAAGACCCTTATAAACTCCCTGGCGCTGGCCGGCGTCGACAAGGCCGCCGCCGCGGCGGCGGTGGAGCGGGCCGGCCTTAAGCCTACCGTAAGGGCGCAGGAAATTTCCCTGCCCGTTTTCGCCGGGCTCGCGGCGCTGCTGGGAGAGAAATGAAAAAGATGATCGTGCTGCCGGCGGCCGGAGAATTCCTGCTGAACAGGACCGGCCGCGCGCGTTCCTCCAGCTACCGTTAAATAACGCGAATATAGTATAATTAATTTTCTCAATACGGACTTGGGCGCGGGCCCGTGCGTATTCCAAGGGGATTTTATGAATATTCACGTAAAACGCATAAAAGATCTGCAGTACATGCTCAAACAGCACGGGCTGGACGCGCTGGCCATGGGCCGGACGCTGGAGATAGGCTTCCTCACAGGTTTTCACCTCGACGACTGCGAGATGCTGGTCACGCGTTCCGGCGCCTGGGTCTTCATGCCGAAGATGTTCGTGGACCAGTTCCGCTCCCAGATAGATTTCGCCGTGGCCGTTCCCGTGGACGGGGCGGCCGGCAGCCTGCTGCTGGCCAAAGTGAGGGAACTGAAACTGAAGCGCGCCGCTTTCGAGCCCGAGGCCGAAACCTACAAGCGCGGCACCGCCTGGCGCAAGGCCGGCCTGCAGGAAAAGGACGGGCTTACCGGCGCTTTAAGGTCCGTTAAGGAAGGGGAGGAAATAGAGCTCCTCCGCAGATCCTGCCAGATCGCCGCGAAGGCTTTCGGCCTGGTGAGGCCGCGCATAAAGACCGGCTGCACCGAGATGTCCGTATACCGCGACCTCGAGGATACTATGCAGGCCATGGGCGCCAAGGGCCCCTCCTTCAACCTGATAGTCGGCTTCGGCCCCGATTCGGCCATGCCTCACCACGTGAGCTCCGACAGGAAGCTCAGGGACAACGAGACCGTGCTGCTGGATTATGGCTGCGTTTACGGCCACTACTGCTCGGACATCACGCGCACCTATTTCCACGGCAAGCCCACGGAAGAGTTCAGAAAGGTCTATTCGATAGTGGCGGCCTCGCAGAAAGCCGGCCTGGCCAGGGTCCGCGCCGGCGTAAAAACTCTCGAAGTGGACGCCGCCTGCCGTAACTGCATCGCCGACGCGGGCTACGGCCAGTATTTCATACACGGCACCGGGCACGGCATAGGTCTTGAGATACACGAATACCCCAGGCTCAACACCCGGTGCGACGCCGTGCTGCGGGCCGGCATGGCCGTGACCGTCGAGCCGGGTATTTACCTGCCCGGCAAGTTCGGCGTGCGCATAGAAGATTCGGTGCTGGTCACTAAGACGGGCTGCGAGATACTTACCAGGACGGCTAAGAAATAAGGGAGGCATATGATCGTATTTGCGATAGTTCTTCTTGTTATAGGCGCGTGGGCGGTGATGGTGTTCAACGGGCTGATAGCGCTGCGCAACCAGGTGGCCAACGCTTTCCGCCAGATAGACGTGCAGCTGAAGAGGCGGCATGACCTGATCCCGAACCTTGTCGAGTCCGTCAAGGGGGAGATGAAATTCGAAAAAGAGACGCTTGAACGCGTCATCCAGGCCCGCGCCGCGGCGGTCTCGGCCGGACAGGGCGGGAATATCAACGAGGTGCTGGCCAAGGAAGGCATGCTGACCCAGGCGCTGGGCAGGCTGATGGCCGTTTCCGAGAACTATCCCAACCTCAAGGCCAACGAGTCGGTGAAGACGCTGATGGAAGAGCTGACGCATACCGAGAACCAGATAGGTTTCGCGCGCCAGCTGTTCAACGACGAGGCCACCAAGTTCAACATCAAGCAGCAGGTGTTCCCCACCAACCTGTTCGCCGCCATGCTCGGCTTCAGCGCCTCGGCGCTGTGGGAACTGCCTGCCGATTCTCCGGACAAGGAAACCCCGAAGGTGAACCTGACGGTATAAGGGAAATCAGGGGATCGGGGATCGAGGATCAGCGGGAATTATTCCGCCTGTTCTCCGGTTCCTGATTCCCGATTCTTGATTCCTGATTCTTGATTTTTCCCCGATGAATATCTACGAACAACAGGCTGCCAACCGCCGCATGACCGCGGTCATAATGGGCGTGTTCGTGGCGTTCTTCCTGGTGCTGGGCCTGGGGTTCGACTATTTTTATCTGAACTTTAACCCGGGCGGTAAGGCGGCGGTGAAGTGGAACAGCGACGGCGGGTATTACGAGGCGCAGGGCGCGTCCCGGGCCTCAAATATCCCTTTCGGCACCATCATCGCGCTGCTGGTCGGCGGGGGCATGGCGCTCAACAGCATGCTCAACGGGACCAGCATGGTGCTGCGCTCTACCATGGCCCGGCGCGCCTCCGGGGCGTTCGAGAAGGAAAAACAGTATCTTAACGTGGTGGAGGAGATGGCCACCGCCGCGGGCCTGCCGGTGCCGACGGCGTACATCGTGCCGGACCCCGACCTGAACGCTTTCGCTACGGGGATGGACCCGTCCAGATCGGTCATAGCCGTTACCGAGGGGCTGCTCTCTTCCCTGAACAGGGCTGAGCTGCAGGCCGTAGTGGCGCACGAAATGAGCCACATCCGCAATTACGACATCCGCCTGATGACGGTGATGGCGGCCCTGATCGGCGCGATAAGCCTGCTCAGCGATTTCACCGGCCGTACTATGCGCCACGGCAGGGGCCTTTCGGGAGGCTCTTCCTCCTCCGGCGGTTCGGGCCGGAAGGGCGGCGCGGCGGTGCTGATCTTTTTCGTGATCTGGGCGGTGCTGATGATCCTCGCCCCGCTGCTTTCGCGGCTGCTGGCCATGGCCATCTCGAGGCAGAGGGAGTACCTGGCCGACGCCAGCGGCGCGGAGCTTACGCGCAACCCGCTGGCGCTGATCTCGGCCCTGGAGAAGATACGCCAGGCGGTGATGCCCACCATGGCGATAAACAACGGCGTGGCGCATATGTGCATTACCGACCCGCGCGGCAGCCTGATAGAGGAGAAGATGGGGCTGACGGCGGACCTGCTGGCCACCCATCCGCCCATGGAGAAGCGCATACTCGCGCTGAAGGTGATGGCGTACCAGACGGCGAATCCGCAGGCCTGATCTGTTTTAGCTTAACACCGAAAGTATTAGGAGACACAAAATGATATTGAGCACCCAATTCAAGGAAGGGACCTTGTTCATAAACGAGAACGGTCAGACCGTGGAAGTTCTCACTTTCCAGCATCACCGCAAATCCCAGGCGCGGGCCGTGGTGCGCGTGAAGCTGCGCAACGTCGAGACCGGCGCCATAATAGAGACCGCCTACCGCCCCGAGGACAAGTTCAAGGACGTCCAGACCGAAAAGCGCGCCAAGACCTACGTCTACACCGACGGCGGGATGGCCTATTTCATGGACAACGAGAATTACGAGCAGACCGGCCTGCCGGTGGAGAAACTGACCGCCGTGCTTCCGTACATGACCGAGAACATGCAGGTGGAGGGCGTTTACCTCAACGGGGTTTTCTTCAGCGTGCAGCTGCCAGCCAACCTGATAATGGAAATAACCGAGACCGTCGACGGCGTGCGCGGCGACACCGTGTCCAACGTGATGAAGGACGCCAAGGTCTCGACCGGCCTGCTGATCAAGGTCCCGATGTTCATCAAAGAGGGCGACCGTGTGCGCGTGGATACCCGCAACGGCGCGTACCTGGAACGCTACACCGAGCCCAAGAAATAACGCGGGCTTAGAGCCCGCGCCTCAGCCGGCAGGAACTATGATCAAAGCCGTTATTTTCGACATCGACAACACGCTGATGGACTTCATGCGCATGAAGCGCGCCGCCGTGGACGCGGCCGTGGACGCCATGATAGACGCGGGCCTGACCGTCCCCAAAACGGAGATGGTGGAGAAGATCTTCAAGGTCTACTGGGCCGAGGGCATAGAGGACCAGAACATCTTCGACAAGGTGCTGATGAAGGAATTCGGCAAGGTGGACTACAAGATCCTCGCCGCCGGCGTGCTGGGCTACAAGCGGGCTAAAGAGGGCCACATGACCCTGTACCCGCACGTGCGCCTGACGCTGACGGATATCCTCAAGAGCGGCGTGCGCATGGGCGTGGTTTCGGACGCGCCGCGCCTGAGCGTGTGGATGCGCATAGTGGGGCTGGGCCTGCACCATTATTTCGAGCACGTCGTCACTTTCGACGATACCGGCGAGAAAAAACCGTCGCCGAAGCCGTTCAAGAAAATCCTCGGCCTGCTGGGCGTCGAGCCCGGCGAATCCATAATGGTGGGGGACTGGGCCGAGCGGGACGTGAAAGGGGCGAAGGCCTTCGGCATGCAGACCGCCTGGGCCAAGTACGGCAACGAGTTCGATACCAAGGTTTCCGGCGCGGATTACGAACTGGACGACATCCACGACATCGTGGCTATAATCAGGAGGATAAATGAAAAGCCTGCTTAATATTGCCATCCTTTGCCTTTCGCTGGCCGCCGGCGCCGCGGCGCTGGAGATAGCCGGCACCGTCCCGGAGGCGGTAAAAGGCGCGCCCAAAGCCGATTTCAACCTGTCGGGCCTGGTCGTAAAGAGCGTCGCCTATGAAAAAGGCGCGGTGATCATGCCCGCCACCGAGAATAAAGGCAGGACCTACAACGACGTGAAGCTGCTGGCCAAGGGCCTCTACGGCCGCATCGAGACCTGTTTCAGGAGCGGCTGCGCCAAACCGGCCGCCAAGAGCGCCGCCCCGGCGATAAAAGTGGAGGGCTTTAAGCCGCTCAAGTCGCCGGTCCGCGTGGCCAACGCCGAGATCTCTTTCGACAAAGAACTGCTGGTGGTCGCGGGCGTGATGGCGTCCAGGAAAGAGCCCGGAGAGTTCTGGATAGCTTTCCCCGAGGCCCTGGAATTCAAGGACGAGGCTTTCAAAGCCTCTGTGGAAAATGCCGTAAAAGCGGCCTGGGCTAAGAACAAAAAATAATGCCAAAAACAGGGAAGCCGGAAGTCTTCCTGCTGGCGGCCCTGCTTTGCTGGCTGCCGGTCTCCGGTGCTTTTGCCCTGCGGACGGAGCGTTTCGCGCGCTTCGCTCCGGCCACCGGCAAAACCTCGTACATGGAAGTGGCCGGCGGCGTGGCCTCTGTTAAATTTTCTTCCGGCGTTTCCACTTCGGCGGCCGGCGCGGCCCTTGCCGCGGCCGGCTTTTCCCTTTCCGGCAGGCCTCCGCTGGGCGGGTGGTACCTGGTGAACCTGCCGGAGGCGGTCAGCGTCTCGCACGGCCTTTCCGCCCTTAAAGGCTTAAGCTGCGTCGCGGAAGCCGAGCCGGACAAAGTTTACCGCGCGAAGAAAGTTCCCGACGACCCCTACCTCTCGCGGCAGTACGCGCTGCCGCTGGTCCAGGCTTTCGGCGCCTGGGAATACGAGACCGGCTCCTCCAGCCGCGTTACGGTGGCGGTCATCGACAGCGGCATAGAAGGCACGCACCCGGAATTCGCCGGCAAGTTCTCCGACTCCGTCAGCCAGTTCTGCGATCCCGGCGGCGATAAGGAGATAGGCACGGACAATTCTTCGTGCGTCGCTCAAGCGCCCACGCAGGCCTGTTTCCATGGCACGGCGGTGGCTGGAGTGGCCGCGGCCGCCGGCGATAACGCCATAGGCGTCGCCGGTCTCAGCTGGGGAGCCAGGCTGGTCTCCATGAAAGTTTTCAGGGACGCCGACTGCCCGGACGACTGCGGTTCCTCGGCCTGCGGCACCGACGACTGGGCCATGGCCGACGCCCTCGGCTTCCTGGCGGCCAGGCACAACAACGCCTCTTACGGGAAAATAGTGGCCAATCTGAGCGTCGGCTGCCCGGGCTGCGACTGCCTGGGGCCCATGCAGGCGGGCGTGGATGCGGCCGTGGCCGCCGGCATGCTGATCTTCGCGGCCGCGGGCAACGGCGCCGACGCGGTCATAGATTCTCCCGCCAATTGCTCCGGCATCATAGCCGTCGGCGCTACCGACGCGCAGGATAAGCTGGCCTCTTTCTCCAGCACCGATTCCACGATGGCCGTCAAAGGCCTGACGGCCCCGGGCGTGGCCGTTTATACCACCGACCTCAACGGCGGCTACAGCTCCGTCTCCGGAACTTCCTTCTCCTCGCCTCTGGCCGCGGGCCTGGCCGCGCTGCTCTGGTCGGCGAAGCCTTCTTATACGGCCGCCCAGATCTTCGGCCTGATGAAGAATTCTGCCGACGACCTGGGGGCGCAGGGCCCTGACCGGAGCTTCGGCTGGGGCCGCATAAACGCGCTGAAAGCCATGCGCCTGGCCCTGCCCGGGGCTAAAGGTTCACCCGGCTCAGGCAAGGCCGCGGCTTATCCCAACCCTTTCAGGCCCAAAACGCAGCGCCTTGTCTCTTTTACCCTTTCGGACGCGCTGGTAGGCGCCGGCCTGGAAGTGAAGATCTATACCTCCGAAGGTGAACTGGTGAAGAAACTCACCACCCTGGCCTGGGACGGCAGCAACGAGGCCGGCGCGGCGGCCGCCAGCGGCGTTTATCTTTTCAGGGTCAAGACGGACAAGGACAGCGCCGTAGGCAAGTTCGCGCTGATACGCTGAACTCTTATGCTCGTATTCAATAAGACGGACAACAAGCCGGTCAGCGCCGCGGCGGGGCGGGCCGATACTTTCAACACCCGCCTGTTCGGCCTGATCCCGCGCCGGACGCTCGGCGAAGAAGAGGGCCTGTGGCTGGAGCCCTGCGCGATGATACATATGTGCTTCATGCGCTTCGCCATAGACGCGGTTTTTCTGGACAAGGACCTGAAAGTGCTGCGGGTGCTGGAACAGTTCAGGCCGTGGCGGTTCTCGCCGTGGGTACGCGGGGCGCGCGGCGTGCTGGAACTGCCGGCCGGGCGCGCCGCCGGGCGTATCCGGCCGGGAGACCTGCTGGAATTCAGGGAGTAATGCCCGGCAGTCAACAACCACCTTGTATCTAATATCCAATAAGTTTATAATAATTGATTAATATGGCCGCTCCTAAAGGACTTCAGCGCAAAAGGAACATGAGGGAAATCCTCATTGAGGAAAAGGTTTTAACCGAAGAGCAGTGCAAGGGCCTTGAAGAAACCTCTAAAAAAGAGAACAAGCCGTTCCAGGTGCTGCTGCTGGAGCAGAAACTTGTCCCCGAGCTGCAATTGCTCAAGTTCCTGGCCGACGAATGGGGCTTCAAGGCCATAGACCTGGGCAAGATGGAAGTGCCCCCGGAGATAGTACAGGTGCTGCAGGAGCCCCTGGCCCGCAAGCACCTCTGCGTCCCTTTCGCCCGCCAGGATAACGCCCTGTTCCTGGCCATGGCCGACCCCCGCGACTTCCTGATGGTGGAGGATATCGGCCTGCGCACCGGCCTGGACGTAAAACCCTATCTCGCGCTGGCCCCGTGGATACTGAAAGTGCTGGATACGGTCTACGGCAAGCAGGACAGCGCCCAGGTGGCCCAGCTGGTGGAATCCGTGCAGCAGTCCCAGGCCCAGGCCACTCCCGGCGAAGAGGGGAGTTTTTCTCTCGCCACCGAGGTGGAAAAAAAGGACATCAGCGAAGTTGACGCCAGCGCCCCGGAAGTAGAGAAGCTGGTCAACGCCATAATACTGGGCGCCCTCAGCACCAAAGCTTCCGACATCCACATAGAGCCGTTCGAGGACCCCAACGGAAAAAATTCCAAGGTCCTGGTGCGCTACCGCGTGGACGGCATGCTGCGCGCGGCCTCTTTCTCGATCCCCTGGGTTTTCCGCAGCGCCATCTCGGCCAAGATAAAGATCATGGCGAGCCTCAACATCACCGAGCGGCGCATTCCCCAGAGCGGGCGCATACAGATCATAGCCAAGGGCAATCCCATAGAGTTCCGCGTCGAGGTGGTGCCCACGGTCTACGGCGAATCCTGCGTGATGCGTATCCTGGACAGGGCTTCGGTGCGCGTGGATATAAAGGTGATGGGCTTCCTGCCGGACACCGAGAAGAAACTGCTCGGCCAGTTCCAGGGCATAGGCGGCAAGAAAAATTTCGGCCTGGTGCTGGTCTGCGGCCCCACGGGCTCGGGCAAATCCACCACGCTTTACGGCTGCATCAACTACGTCAACCGCCCGGACATCAAGATCCTCACCGCCGAGAACCCGGTGGAATACAATATCGACGGCATCGTGCAGGTGCCCGTCAACCCCGACGTGGCTCTGGGCGGCGGCAAGAAATTCGACTTCGCCTCCGCGCTGCGCTCCTTCATGCGCCTCGACCCCGACGTCATCATGGTCGGCGAAATCCGCGACGAGGAGACCGCCCATATCGCCCTCGAGGCCGCCATGACCGGCCACCTGGTCTTCTCCACCATCCACACCAACGACGCCCCGTCGGCGCTGGAGCGCCTTACGCAGATGGGCCTGCCGCGCTTCGTGGTGGCCAATACCATGAAGGCCGTGCTGGCCCAGCGCCTGGCCCGCCGCCTGTGCAAGGACTGCAAGGAGGAGGCCGCTCCTACGCCCGAAGAGGTGGCTACCTTCGAGGCCAGCGGCGTCAAGGTCCCGGCCGGGGCGAAGGTGTTCAGGGCCAAGGGCTGCGACATCTGCAAGGGCACCGGCTACAAGGGCCGCGTGGGCATGCACGAACTGCTGATCCTTAACGACGAGATACGGCTGCAGCTGCTTAAAGACCCTTCCGCCATCCCGGTCAAAGAGATAGCGGTGAAGAACGGGATGCGCACTATCGCCCAGGACGGCCTTGAAAAGGTGCTGCTGGGCCTGACCACCGTCAAGGAAGTGCTGGGCGGCGCGGCGGAATAAAGACTGATAAATTTACGGAGGACGAGATGTTAAAAAAATACTTACTGCTTCCGCTGGTCCTGCTGCTCGGGACAAGCGGCGCCTACGCGGCCGAATACGACGGGTTCCAGGCCGTAAGCGCCGCCGCGCTCAAGCCTTTCGCCCGCGACCTCGGCGGCCTGCTGGGCTCGGGCTCCAACCAGACCGCCCGCTCGCTGGGCTTTTCCGGCTTCGACCTGGGCGTGCGCGCGGCGGCTCAGCTCAAGCCCTCGCACAACAACACGGCGCTTCAAAAGAACAGCGTTTTCGGCCTGGGCGTGGTGCAGGCCGAGATAGGCATGCCTTACCGCATCGACGGCTTCGTGCGCGGGGGGGATTCTGAGGGCCTGGCCGTGGCCGGCGCCGGGCTGCGCTACGGCCTGTGGAACATCTCCGACGACAAGTACAAGATAAACGCCATGCTGGTGGTTATGGCCAACGTGGCGTCGCACCGGTATTTCTACGCCCGGCATTTCAATTACAGCCTGGTCTGCTCCATGAACGTTCCCGGCGTGTCGCCTTACCTGGGCGCCGGGTTCGATTCCACCCGGCTCGAGGTGCAGACCGTCGCCGACCCTGCGCTGTCAGGGAAGAAAATTTCGGTGCTCGAGCCGCGCTTTACGGCGGGGCTCCGGGTCAAGCTTAACCTGGGCTATATTTCAGGCGGGGCCACCTACACGCATGACCGCCTGCTGTTCAACGCGAGCACCGGCATAAGGTTCTGAGAGAGAGGCCGCCCGCAAAGCCGCAGGCCGTGAACTTCACAAGGTTCACGGCCTGCGTTCTTTTGCGGGGCGGCCCCGGGGGCTACCCTTTGAATTTATCTTTGTAATCCCTGCGCATCTCGCGGTCGATGTCGCGCTTTTTTATGGATTCGTGCTTGTCCGGAGCTTTTTTGCCTTTGGCCAGGCCCAGCAGGACCTTCGCCCAGCCGTTCTTGAAATATATTTCCATGGCCACCAGCGCCATGCCTTTCACGGACAGCGCTCCCGAAAGGCGTTTTATTTCCTGCCGCCGCAGCAGCAGCTTGCGGGTGCGCAGCGGATCTATCTCTTTCACGGTGTTGTAGGCGTAGGGCGCTATGTGCAGCCCGTACAGGTAGAGCCCGTCCTTTTCCGCCCTGGCGAAAGCGGAGGTCAGCGTGGCCTGCTTGAGCCGCAGTGATTTAACCTCCGGGCCTTCCAGGGCCAGCCCGGCCTCATAAGTGTCGGATATGTGATAGTCGAACCGGGCTTTGCGGTTGGTCGCTACCTGCTCGATCTTATCCTTCTTTTCCTCTTTCACCATTGTGTCATATTACCAAATATCCTAGAATTATAAAATCGTTCCGCTAAGCGCGGCGGCGGATGCGCCCCGGCGGACGCGGAACGGGACGATTGGAGAGGTGGCCGAGTGGTTGAAGGCGCAGACCTGGAAAGTCTGTATACTCGAAAGGGTATCAAGGGTTCGAATCCCTTCCTCTCCGTTCTTTCTATTTGATCTCATCGTTCTTCACTAATTATGCGCCAAAGCTATCTGCGGCGCAGCCCCTTCTTTTCTCTTCCCGATTTTTCTGTTTGACAAATAATTTATTATTTAATAAAGTTCTCTATAACCCCAGAGGTATTATTATTCATCATCCGTGGGGGAACTTAAGGAGGATAGTACAATAATGAAGAACAACAAAAAGGGCTTCACCCTGATAGAGCTTATGATCGTGGTCGCCATCATCGGTATTCTGGCCGCTATAGCCATACCGAAGTTCGCCGACCTCATCAACAAATCGAAAGAAGGCGCCACCAAGGGCTCTCTTTCCAGCGTGCGCAGCGCCATACAGGTGTATTACGGCGACAACGAAGGCTGGTTCCCCGCGGACACCCTGGCGTGTCTGACCTTGAACGCCAAGTACATCAGCGCCGTGCCCGTGGCCAAGCTGCCGAATACCGGCCACGCCGATACCGCCGCTGTTACCAACGTCGTGATCCCTGGCACCGCTGTCAGCGATGCCGGCGGCTGGAACTATGCCAACGCCTCGACGACGCCCTCCACCTGGGGTAACTTTGTGGTTAACTGCAACCACGAAGATATCAAGGGTCAGGAAAGCGCCACCGTTACCGAGGTCTGGTCCGCTATATAAGTCTTAGCGGTCTTAAAGGACCCCCCGCCGGTCATACGGCGGGGGGGTTTTTATTCCCGGCGTTACGCCCAAATTGTTAGAATATGGCATGCTTCTTACAGCGTTAGCGTTCATCTTCGGCCTGCTGCTGGGCAGCTTCCTTAACGTATGCATAGCGCGCCTGCCGAAGGACGAATCGATAGCTTTTCCCGCCTCGCATTGCCCCCGCTGCCGGGCTCCTATAAAGTTCTACGACAATATCCCGCTTTTGAGCTTCGCGCTGCTGCGCGGGCGCTGCCGGGCCTGCCGCGTTCCTATTTCCTTTAAATATCCCGCCGTGGAACTGGTCACCGGCGCGCTTACGGCGCTGTTCTTCGCCCGCTGGAGCGGCAGCCTGCCCTGGCTGGCCGTAAGCCTGGCCGCAGTTTACGCGCTTATCGTGGTGAGCGTAATAGATTTCGAGACCATGATGATCTCGGACTTTTTTCCGCTGCTGCTGTGCCTGCTGGGCCTGGCGGGAAGTTATGTCGATCCCTGTTTCGAAGGCGGGTGGGCGGCCCGCCTCGGGCAGTCAGCGGGGGGGGCGGCGGCCGGGGCCGGCGCTATCTGGCTGCTGGCGTTCATGGGCAAGGTCATCTATAAAAAAGAGGCCGTGGGCGAAGGCGATATTTTTCTTATGGGCGGCATCGGGGCTCTTTGCGGCTGGCAGGGAGTGCTGTCCTCCGTGATCATGGCTTCTTTCTTCGGCTCGGCCTACGGGCTGAGCCTGCTGCTGCTTAAAAGGGCCGACCGCATGTCCCATATGCCTTTCGGCCCTTTCCTGGCGATGGGCGCCGTTATAAACCTCTATACCCTGGTAAAGCCGGAGTACTTCTTCATCATACTGCCGTTCTGATACGCTTTCTCTCCATTTACTAAAAAGGCCGCCCGCTATGAAGCGGACAGCCTTTTCAACGTGCCGTAAAATTTAAAAGGCCGTTCGTAAGTAATACGAACGGCCTGATAAATAGAATGCGCGGGAAGGGAGTTGAACCCATAAGACCTTTCGGTCACACGGTCCTGAGCCGTGCGCGTCTGCCAGTTCCGCCACCCGCGCATATAGAGAGCACTGCTTCGGTTGTAAAATGGTTGGGGAAGGATTCGAACCTTCGTAGGGCATAGCCCGACGGTTTTACAGACCGTTACTTTTGACCGCTCAGTCACCCAACCAGAATTGCAAAGCAACTGCAACCCGTATAGTATAGCAAAAAAATAAAAGGGAATAGGCGTCCTCGCTGAAATATTTCCCGGACGGCCGCGGCCGGCGGTCCTCCCCGCGGCGGAAATAGTATAATTTATAAAGAGCTATATTAATAAAACTAATACCTTTTTACGCCCCGCGGGCGGGGCCAGGCGGTCTGGAGGCAACATGTGCGTAGCAGTTCCCGGGAGAATAACGGCCGTCAGCGGCCTTGGCGCCGAGGTGGATTTCCGCGGCGTGAAACGCAGCGTCTCGCTCGACCTCGTGCCGTCCGCTAAAAAGAACGATTACGTGCTGGTGCACGCCGGCTTCGCCATACAGGTGCTGTCCGCCGAGGAGGCCGAAGAAACGCTGAAACTTTTTCAGGAGATCTACGCCAATGAAAACCGCTGAGCGCTTCTCTTCGCCGCTGTGGCGCGACCGCGCGCTGGCTGCCTCCGCCCTGGCCGAAATGGAGCGCCTGGCCGCGGCCGCCGCCGCAAGGACCGGCGGAAGTGTGAACCTGATGGAGGTCTGCGGCACCCACACCATGGCCATCGCTGCTTCCGGCATGCGCAGGCTTTTCCCCAAGGCCCTGCGTATGCTTTCCGGGCCGGGCTGTCCCGTCTGCGTAACTTCCCAGGGGGACATCGACCTGGTGCTCGCGCTGGCGGAGGCGCCGGGCGTCATCATCGCGACTTTCGGGGATATGCTGAAGGTGAAAGGTTCCGGCGGGCTGGACCTCAACGACCTGCGGGGGCGCGGTACCGACGTGCGCGTGGTCTATTCCCCGCTGGACGCCGTGGAGCTGGCCGCAGCCGAGCCCGGCCGCGAGGTGGTCTTTATCGGCGTGGGGTTCGAGACCACCGCCCCGGTGATAGGCGCGGCGCTGGCGCGCGCGAAAAAACGGGGGCTTAAGAATTTTTCCATAACGGCTTTCTTCAAACTCGTGCCTCCGGCGCTGGAGCTGCTGCTCTCCGACCCCGCCAACCGCATCGCCGGGTTCATGCTGCCCGGCCACGTCAGCGCCATCATCGGGCTGGAGCCTTACCGCTTCGTTACGCGCAAGTACGGCGTGGCCTGCGTGGTGACCGGCTTCGAGCCGCTGGATATCCTGGCCGGCATAAACATGCTGCTCGCGCAGATAGCCTCCGGCAGGCCCGAAGTGCAGGACGAATATTCCCGGGCAGTGCCCGAGGAGGGGAATCCGGCGGCGATCAAGCTGATGGGCGAAGTCTTCACCCGTTCGGACGCCTCCTGGCGGGCCATCGGGACGGTAAAGAACTCCGGCCTGTCGCTGGCGCCCGCCTATAAGGATTTCGACGCCGTACGGCGCTTTAAAATAAAGCGCGTCGAGGCGCCGGAGCCGAAGGGCTGCCTGTGCGGGCAGATCCTGCTGGGCAAGAACCTGCCGCCCGACTGCCCGCTGTTCGGCAAGGGCTGCACGCCGGCTTCCGCCGTGGGGCCGTGCATGGTGTCTTCCGAAGGGGCGTGCGCGGCCTGGTTCAAGTACGGGAATTAGAAGCTATGAACATAGAAACTCTCAAGGTTTTCCGCGATCTTTACGATACCGGCAGCTTTTCGAAGACCGCCGAGCTCAACTACATTTCCCAGTCCGCCGTGAGCCAGCAGATAAAAAAACTGGAGCAGGTCCTTAAATGCAAGCTTTTCAACCGCCAGGCCGGCAGGATCCTGCTTACCCCCTGCGGCGAAAAGTTCTACGGCGCTTCCCGCAAGATAGCGGTGCTTTACGACGGGGCGCTGGCGGGCGTCAGGGCGCTGGGCGCGGGCCGCGGCCATGACGAGATAAAGATCTCCACCATCTACAGCGCCGGGATCTACATGATCCAGAATTACATCAAGCAGTTCCTGGCGCACAATCCCGGCACCAAGATCAGCGTGGAATACCGCCAGTTCTCCCAGATCTACTCCGACATAGTTTCCGGCCGCGCCGACTTCGGCTTCATGGCCTGCCCCTATAAGAAGTCGGCCGGGCTCGCCATGCTGCCGGTGGCCAAGGACGAGATGGTGCTGATCGCCGGCTCCGCCTCGCCGCTGGCGGGGCGCGCCACCATCAGCGTGCGCGAGCTGGACGGCATGGAGTTCATCTTCTTCGACAGGGTGTTCCCGTCCAGGCGCTATATAGACGAGTTCCTGCGGCGCCACAACGTCAAGCACCGCGTCAAGATGGAGCTGGACAACATCGAGACCATCAAGACGGCCGTGGCGTCCGGCGCCGGCGTTTCGCTGCTGCCGCGCTCGGCGGTGCGCGAAGACGAGAGCGGCATAAGCCTGCACGCGCTGCGCATCTCCGACGCGCGGTTCCTGCGGCCCATCTACCTGCTGCACAGCCGCACGCGCAAGCTGTCCGCTTCCGCCCTGAAGTTCAAGTCCATTTTCAGCGTACAGAAGAAAGGCGCGGCCGAAAAGGCGAAAATATGAGAACCCCCGACACGATAGTGCTGGCCCACGGCAGCGGCGGCAGGCTCAGCCGCGAGCTCGTGGAGACCGTGTTCCTTAAAAGCTTCTCCAATCCGGCGCTGAGGCCGCTGGAGGACGCGGCCGAGTTGAAGCTTGGCGGAACGCGCCTGGCTTTCACCACCGATTCCTATGTGGTCAGCCCCGTGGAATTCCCCGGCGCAGACATAGGCCGCGTGGCGGTATGCGGCACGGTCAACGACCTGTCGGTGAAAGGGGCCCGGCCCGCGGCGCTGTCCGCCGGGTTCATCCTGGAGGAAGGGTTTTCCATGAAGCTGCTCGAGCGCATCTGCGCCTCCATGCGCAAGGCCGCCGCTGAAGCCGGCGTTTCCATAGTTACCGGAGACACGAAGGTGGTGGAGAAAGGTCATGCCGACGGGATCTTTATAAACACTTCGGGCGTAGGCCTGATCCCCGCCGGCCGCAGCCTGACCTCGGCGCGGGTGCGCCCCGGCGACCTGGCCATAGTGAGCGGCAACCTGGCCGACCACGGCGTGGCCGTTATGAACGCCCGCAACAGGCTGGGGCTGGAGGGCGGCCTTAAAAGCGACGCGGCCCCGCTCAACGGCCTGATAGAGGCCGCGCTGAAGGCCGCGCCAGGCATACGCGCCATACGCGACATTACCCGCGGGGGGCTGGCCACCGTGCTCAACGAAGTTTCGGGCGCCTGCGGCCTGAGCATAGAGGTGGAGGAGGAAGCCGTGCCCGTGTCCGACGCGACGAAGAACGCCTGCGCGCTGCTGGGGCTGGACCCGCTTTATGTGGCCAACGAGGGGAAGGTGGTCATGTTCGTCGCTCCGAAACAGGCTGATAAAGTTCTTGCCGCGCTGCGCCGCCACAAGTACGGCCGCCACGCCGCGGTAGTAGGCCGCGCGATCGCAGAGCGCCGCCCGCAGGTGCGCCTCCGGACGGCCATAGGCGGCAGCAGG
>JAPLKJ010000007.1 GCA_026388125.1 Elusimicrobiota bacterium | reverse complement strand
CCGCCGCCAGCCCTGTGCGGTCGTGCCCGGCCGCGCAATGGACCAGCACGCCGCCTTTTTTAACGGCGGCATTGATGTCCTTTTCCACACCCTTCAGCCAGGCAAGTACGGGTTCCGGGGACATATCTTTCAGGTCCGCGTTGTTCATCGGGTGGGACAGCAGAGTTATCCCCGCCGAGCGCGCGGCGGCTTTTTCCAGCGCGAAGGAGAACGACTTCTTCCCGCCCTTCCCGGTATCCGACGGGTCTTCCAGCGAAATTATTGTATTGATGCCCAGCGCCTTGATATGAGCCATTATCTGCCCGGCAGCTTTCATTATTTTGGGGTCGTCCAGCGGGGCGGCTGAGCTTTTTGCCAGCTCGCGCACCGGTGAGGCGCCGCGAAAAAGTTTCCCGCCGTACCGGCCTATGCCGACCTTATGGAAATTCTTAAGCACGCTGTCTTCGGAAGGGATCTTTTCCCCCGGCTTCTCCCCGGCCTGCGCGGACGGCGCCAGTGCCGCCGCAGTAGACCCTGCTGGTTCCTCGGCTAAGAGCGGCGGCGCGCAAAGCAGGAACACGACGAGCGGGAATAATGTTTTTTTCATTTCCAGGTCCTTTGGCCGGCTGGCCGGGCAGCGGCGGTGAAGCGCTGAATGCCGCAAAATAATAATACAAAATAGGCGCGCGTTAGCGCCGCCGGCGCGGCCCCGCAATAGTTCCCGGTACCCATCCAGGCAACTAAGGCCCACCCCGGGTATAGGTCTTTGTGCCCATGACATAATGCTCCATTAAGGTAACAATATATCTGATATCGAGCGCAGTAATTTTTATTACAGGCATAAGGAAAAAATAATGCATCAAACAACTCGAAAAACAAAATCAGCGCTGTTCCTGGCCGCCGCCTTCATCTTAAGCGGCCTTTCTTTCGCTTTTGCCGAGCCCGCGCTCCAGACCAAGGACGGCGGCGCTATACAGTCACTCGACACGCTGGCCGGCGTTTCCGCGGTCCGGGCCGGCGCCGAACTGCCCGTGCCGGTAGTCACGGAGGTTGCCCAGGACGAACAGGAGTTGTTCACGGAAAAGGCCGGCGCTGCCGCCCCCGCCTGCACCCCCAACCCGCTGATACAGCCGGGAAAAGATTTCTCCCCCAAGATAAACGACGAGGTGCGCACCACCGCCATCATAGGGCTGCTTAACAAGATAGCTAACTGCAAACCGCTCCAGTTCAAACAGGACGGCGTGGTAAACAATAACAACGAAGGCGGCATGCCCCAGGCCCCGAAAGGCTATTACCATGAATACACGCTGATGGTCCCGGGCCGCCAGACCGGCGACGGCGCCGTGCCCGTGGAGATAGGCGGCAAGACCTATATGACCGGCACCATGCAGAGCGCGCGCGGCCCCGAGCGGATAATAATCGGCGGCGGCGAATTCATTTATTACACGATGGACCATTACAAGACTTTCGTGCCGCTTACCATAGTGAAATAAGACGCCGCTTTTGGTATGATAAAAATCACGGCCCCGTGCCGTGATTTTTATTTATGAACAAAGATTTCCTTAACACCCCGCAGCCGCCCGACCTGGCCGACCTCTCCGCCGGAGAGGCCGCCGCCCTGGCCGCCGCAGCGCGCGCGGCCGGCTTCGCGGTATTCGAGCTGGACGGCGCGCGCATGAAGAGCAAGCCGGAGCTTATGGAATACGCCGGGCAGGCGCTGGGCTTCCCCGGCGACTTCGGCAGGAACTGGGACGCCCTGGTGGAT
>JAPLKJ010000144.1 GCA_026388125.1 Elusimicrobiota bacterium | reverse complement strand
GACACCAGCACGGTGTCGCAGGTTAGCTCGAAACCGGAGCCGGGGATGTCCTTGAAATTATCGCCGACCCGCACCACGTCCACCTTCTCCACCCTGTCGGCGCCGTGGATCCTGGAGATCCGGTGCTGGAAATAAAGCGGGATACCGAAGTCCTCCAGGCACTGCACCACGTTGCGCACCAGCCCGCGGCTGGTCTTCTGTATCTCTACGACGCCCCTGACCTTTACGCCCTCAAGCGCCATGCGCCGCGCCATTATAAGGCCTATATCCCCGGAGCCTACTATCACGGCCTCCCGCCCGGGGATCCAGCCTTCCATATTGACCATTTTCTGGGCCAGCCCGGCGGGATAGATGCCGGCCGGGCGCGAACCGGGGATCTGTATCATTTCCCGGGTGCGCTCGCGGCAGCCGGTGGCGAGGATGACGGCCCGGGCCCGGATCTCTTCCAGGGCGCCGGGGCGGAAATAGGAAATTTCCCTGCCCGGAGTGAGCTTTACCACGAAGGAGCGCAAACTCACCTCTATGCCCTGCTCCTCCTTAAGAAGGCGGATGAAGCGGTCGGCGTACTCCGGGCCGGTCAGCTCTTCCTTGAAATGGTGCAGGCCGAACCCCGGATGGATGCACTGGTTGAGTATGCCGCCGAGGTGCTGGTCGCGCTCCAGCAGCAGAATATCCTCAACACCGGCGGCGCGCGCGGCCAGGGCCGCCGCCATCCCGGCGGGGCCGCCTCCCACTATTACAAGGTCTCGTTCGCGCATGTTATTTCTGGTGCGTCGGCCTGGCGCTCAATTCTGGTTGCGCTGTATGCACATGCCGCTGTGGTAAAGGAAAGCCAGCATCTCGCGGGACATGTCGTTCAAAAAAGTAAGGACGTAGCCGTTGCGCTTCCTGGGCAGCGGGGCCAGGCAGCAGTCGCCGGCCTCTATATCGTAGATCGAGGCGGCTTCGGCGCCGCGCAGTTTATTCTTGATGAATTTGCGGGCCCTGGGGGCGCTGGGGCGTATGTAGATAAGGTTCATTTGCGTTCATCCTTTATAAGTTCCGAACCGGGGCCGCGCTTGGTTATGGCGGTAACGGGAAAACCGAGCTCTTCATGCATGATCTTGATTATGCGCGTGGTGCAGAAGCCGCCGTGGCACCGGCCGGCCTGCGCGCGCGTGCGGAATTTAACGCCGTCCAGCGTGGCGGCGCCGCGCTTGACGGCGTCGCGGATCTCCTGGGCGGAAACCAGCTCGCAGCGGCAGACTATATCCCCGTAGGCGGGGTCCTTTTCAACCAGGCGGCGGGTCTCACCGGGCGGTATCTGGAAAAGGTGGACGGTGCGGGGGCGCGTGCGGTGGAACTCCGCCTTTGCCTCCAGCGCGAGCCCGTGCTTGCGGAGCAGGTCGGCTACCATCACGGCGATTGCCGGCGCGGAAGTGAGGCCGGGCGACTGTATGCCGGCCGCGTTGATCAGGCCGGGCGCCGCGTCCTCGTGGCGGATGATGAAATCCTTGCCGGACACGGGGCGCAGGCCGGCGAAGTAGGCGATTATGTCGCCTTTGGAGATAGAAGGCATCATGCGCCGGGCGCCGGCCAGCACCTCCGCCAGGCCCTCGTCGGTGGTGGAGAGGTCGGTTTTATCCCCGCTGTCGTGCGCGGTGGGGCCTATCATCGGGTTGCCGTCGGAGGTCTTTATTATCAGGATGCCTTTCGAATTCTTCGAGGGCAGGGGGAAAATTATATGGTTCGCTAGATGCTCGCGCTTCTTGTCCAGCAGGTATTCTTCGCCTTTGCGCGGGGTTATTTTGAAGGTCGGCGCGCCGGCCAGGGCCGAGACTTCGTCGGCGAACAGCCCGGCGGCGTTGACCAGGAAGCGCGACCGGTAAACTTCTCCTCCGGCCTCCAGCTCGAACCCGCCCCCGGAGGGGCGGCGTATGGCCGCGACCCGGCGTGAAGTTTTCAGCTCGACGCCGTTCTTCACCGCGTTCTCAACCAGCGCGTAAACAAAACGGTAAGGGCTTATGATGCCGGCGGTGGGCACGTACAGGGCGGCCTTCACTTCCGGGCCCAGGTTGGGCTCATGCTCGTCCAGCCAGGCGCGGTCTACCAGCTCCAGGCCTTTGATGCCGAGGTCAGCGCCCTCTTTTTTTATTTTCTCCAGCTCCGGCAGGTCCTTCAGGTCGAAAACCGCTATCAGCTGCCCGCACTGCACGAAATGCAGGCCCAGGTCGGCGGCCAGCCCCTCGCGCAGCAGGCGGTTGCCTTCCACGCACAGCCAGGCTTTCACCGAGGTGGGGGGATTCTGCGTGCCGGCGTGGATGATGCCGCTGTTGGATTTAGACACGCCGAAAGCGGGCTCCGCTTCTTTTTCAAGAAGCAGGACCTTCAGCTTGTAGCGTGAAAGCTCCCGGGCTATGGCCGCGCCGGTAATGCCCGCCCCGACTATGGCTACGTCATAAGTCATGCTATGTTATTTTACAATACTTGGAGTTACCGCGGTCAGCAGTTAAAAGAACCCGAGATGCCCCAGCAGTATCTTGAGGCCGATGAGGATAAGGATCACGCCCCCGGCCGCTTCCATTTTATTCTCGAAGAAATGGCGGCCGGCGGTCCCCAGCTTGACGCCGGCGACCGACATCACGAAGGTCACAAGCCCGATCACCAGCACGGGCGTTACTATGGAGATCTTCAGCACCGAGAACGTAAGCCCCACCGCCAGGGCGTCTATGCTGGTGGCTATGGCCAGCACTGTAAGCGTGCCGGTATTGAAAGGGCAGGCTTTGGGGGCGGCGCCGCAATCCTCGGAGTCCTTCAGCTCAAAGGACTCGTAAAGCATCTTGCCGCCCACTATCACCAGCAGGCCGAAAGCTATCCAATGGTCCAGCCCGGCAATATAATCCTTCAGGCCGAGCCCCGCCAGCCAGCCGATAACGGGCATGACGGCCTGGAAGCCGCCGAAGAACAGCCCCATCTTCAGCGCGTCGGGCAGGTGCAGGCGCTTCATAGTGGCGCCGCTGGCCACGGCCACGGCGAAAGCGTCCATCGCGAGGCCTAAAGCTATGAACAGCACTTCGAAGATATTCATTCTCCGTATATTATACGAAACCGCGCAGCGGGCCGGGCGCGCCGCGCTATTTGAACTGCCCGCGGGATTTTAGCTATAGTAAAAATATGAATCCTTTAGGGCTTATACGCCAGTTCATAAAAGGCCTTACCACGGAAACAGAACCGCCGCAGATAGCGGCCGGCGTCGCGCTGGGCTTCCTGATAGGCCTGCTGCCCAAGGCCACGCTTACCGTGCAGCTGCTGCTGGTGCTGGTGATGGCGCTGCGCGTGAATTTCCCCATAGCGCTGCTGGCTATCTGCGCGACGATGCCGCTTAACCCGCTGCTCGACCGGCTCACCGACCCCCTGGGCTACGCGCTGCTCTCGGCGCCCGCGCTGGCGCCGCTCTGGACGCAGCTTTACAACATGCCCGTAATGCCCTGGACCGGGTTCAACAACACCGTGCTGCTCGGCGGCCTGGTCCTGGGCCTCGCGCTGTTCGCGCCCGTCTATTTCGCCGCGCGCAAAGGCGCCGCCGTGTATAACGAACGTTTCAAGGCGAAAGTAATGAACTCGAAGCTCGTCAAAGGCCTCAAGGGGTCCTGGCTGTTCGACTGGTACTTCAAGGAAATTTGAAATGCGCTGGTCATACATCATTCCCCGTCTTACCCTGCTCACCCTCGTCTGGGCGTTCTTCTTTTTCGCCTTCGACCCCCTGCTCAAGTGGGGGGCGATAAAAGGCCTTGAAAAGGCCGCGAAGGCCAAAGTGGAGATCGCCGGGCTCAGGACCACTTTCCTGCACCCGTCGCTGAAGGTCACCGGCTTCGCGGTGGCCGACGCCAAGGATGAATTCCGCAACCTGGCGGAATTCTCGGAGCTTTCCTTCTCCGCCGCCGGCGCGCCGCTGCTGGAGAAGAAGCTGCTGGTGGAGAACGCCTCGCTCACCGGCCTGCGCCTCGGCACGCCCCGCAAGACCTCGGGCAGGCTGCCTTTCGTAAAGGAAGAGCCGCCGTCGGCGCTGGTGCAGCAGCTCAAGGACGAATCCAAGGATTTCGCGCTGGAACGGACCGCAGACATAAAGACGGACCTGGTCAGCGGCTACAAGGTGAGCGCCGACGACCTGGAATCGGTGAAGCTGGCCAAACAGCTGCAGCAGACCTACGAAAAAGATTACAAGGACATCGCGGCGCGCCTCGACGTAAAAAAATACGAGGACGGCCTGGCCGCCCTCAAGGTGCGCTACGAGCATGCCAAAGGCGAGAGCAACTTCGCGAAACAAGCCAAGGATTACGCCGACATAGGCAAGGAAGTTAACAAGCTTTCCAAACAGTTCAAGGCCGACAAGCAGGAAGTGGAAACCGCCGCGGCGAAGCTCAAGGACGCTTTCAAAGGCCTGGACGAGGCCCGCAAGAAAGATATAGCGTCCGTGATGGGCAAAATGAAGCTGCCCGCGCTGGATACGCAGTCCCTGGCCCGCATGCTGGCCGGCCCGCTGATAGCCGAAAGGACCGAGCAGGCGATGGGCTGGATGGCCACGGCTAAAAAATACATGCCGGCGAACTCCAAGGGCGTGCTGAAGAGCGAGGCGCCCCGCGGCCGCGTGGTGCATTTCCCCAAAGAGAAAAGCTATCCTTCGGTGCTGGTGCGCAGGCTCGCGCTGAGCGGAGAACTGGGCGTTGACGACCCGCTGGCCTACAGCGGGGTGATAGAAGGCCTGACCACCCAGCCGCGGGTCTACGGCCGGCCCACCACCGCCCTGATAAAAGGCTCCAAAGGCGACCGCAGGCTGGACTTCAGCTGTTCGGTGGACGCCGCCGGTGAAGAGCTGAGAACGGACACCGCGCTGGCCTATGCGGGCATGAAGATCGCCCAGTTACGGCTGGGCTCCCCATCCTCTTTCATGGTGGACATAACCGGCGCCACCGGCACCCTCGACGTAAAATTAAAGACGGAAGGCGCGGCGCTCGACGGCCGGGCCGAGGCCCGCTTCACCGGAGCCTCTTTCAAACCCGGCACGGAAAAAATAAAAGCCGCCCCGCTCAGGTCGGCGGTGGAATCCGCTTTCTCCAGGCTTTCCTCAGCGCAGATCGAGAGCGGGATCACCGGCACGCTCAAAGCCCCAAAGCTTTCGATCAAGACCGACCTCGCCGACGCGCTGTCCAAGGCCTTCAGCGGCGCCATGGGCGACGAAATAAAAAAAGCGCAGGCCGAAGCGCAGAAGAAGATAGATGAAGCCCTCAAACCGTACCGCGAGAAGCTCGACGGCCTGGCCGCAGCGAAGAAGGCGGAGCTGGACGGCAAACTCAAGGACGCCGAGGGCAAGATCACCGGCGGCGGGGACAGCCTGCTGAAGGGCCTCGCCCCGGGCAAGCTGAAACTCCCGAAGTTCAAATTCTAACGCCATGCAGCCCCGACCCAGCAGGCTCAGGATCGTCCGGCCCCGCAGCCGCCGCCTGAGGCTGGCCGCGGCCCGGCTGATGGCGGCCTCCGACCCCTGGCGGCGGCTGGGCATAGGCCGCGCCGCCTGCCTCGAAACCATAAAAACCCCGTACCGGGAACTGCACGCCGCCCTGCGCGGGAACGCGCTGGAGGGGTTTGTTCTTATTACGATGTACGGAACGTTCAGGGGGTATATACAGGCGCTGTGCGTGGCGCCGGGCGCCAGGGGAGGCGGGCTGGGCGCGCTGCTGATGCGGCGCGCGGAAGAGCGCATATTCCGGGACTCGCCGAACGTGTTCCTTTGCGTCTCGTCTTTCAACAGGGGCGCCAGGCGCTTCTACCGCCGCCTGGGCTACCGGCAGGCCGGACTGCTTAAGGATCTCCTGGTCAAAGGCTCCGACGAGCTGCTGCTGCGCAAGACCAAAGGCCCCCTGCGGCCGTAAACCGCGCGGCCTGAAGCACTCTGCTCATATATTTAGCCAAATAGCGCCGACGGCCCTGGCCAGGCCTTCCCGGAGCGCCGCCGCCGCCGGGGCGGCGGGGTTTTCCAGCGCGAAGATCCTGCCGGAATCGCCGCAGTCCACCAGGCCGGGGTCGAAAGGCACGCTGCCCAGGAAAGGCAGCCCCAGTTCGGCCGCGGCCGTCCGCCCGCCGCCGGCCTTGAACAGGTTTATTTCTTTGGCGCAATGGGGACAGCTGAAGACGGTCATGTTCTCCAGCACTCCCAGCACGGGTATCCCCAGCCGCTTCAGGAAAGCCGCCGCCTTGCGGGAGTCCAGCAGCGCCACGGACTGCCCGGTGGTAACGACTACGGCGCCGGTCATTTCGGGGATCAGCTGGCAGATAGTGAGCGGTTCATCGCCGGTGCCTGGGGGGGAATCTATCACCAGCGCGTCCAGGCCGCCCCAGTTCACGTCGGACAGGAACTGCCTGAGCACCGTGAGCTTAAGCGGGCCGCGCCAGATCACGGGGGTGTCGCCGTCCCTGAGCAGCGAGCCCATGGAGATCATCTTCAGCCCGGGCAGAACTTCTATCGGGTCTATGGTCCGGCCGTCGGTGGCAGGGCAGCGGCTTTCCCGGCCGGTCATGCGGGCCACCGAAGGGCCGTGCAGGTCTATGTCGAGCAGCCCGGTT
>JAPLKJ010000308.1 GCA_026388125.1 Elusimicrobiota bacterium | reverse complement strand
GGGGCCGACCTGAAAGTATATCCGCTCCTGCCCGTGAACGAGGACGGGACGCCGGCTTCCGGCGGCGGAGAGACCGAACTCGCCGAGGCGCGCCGCCTCGCCGTAGTTTCCAACGATTACCCCGCGCAGACGCTGAACTATCTCAACGCCCGCTCGATGAACCCCGCCGCCGACGGCTGGCGCGACTCCGCCCTTTTCGCCGGGATCAACCCGGACGAGCTGGAACGCCGCGCCGTCTCCGAGGGCGGCGCCGCGCTCGGGGCCGCGGCCGCCAAAGCCTCCGCCCTGGGCGTAAAAGCCTCCGCGCTGCTGCTGGACGGCCGGCCTTTCGAAGGCAGCCAGCGCCTGACGTCCCTTTATAACGCTCGACAGGTATTTCGAGGGGATAAAGCCCGTAGTGCTGGACTACGGGGCGCCGGAGCGCGCGGCTAAATTCTCCTGGCTGGACTTCGCGCCGTCCTACGTGCTGGCGGCCACGCCTGAGGCTAAAAGCAAGTTCGAGGCCGAGATAAAGGCCGGGCTGTTCAAGGAGAACGGCGCTTTCCTGGTCTACGAGGACAGGGCGCGCGGCGGCTTATACGCGGCGCGGGCGGCCAGGGAGAACGTCCTGGAACTGTTCGTTATGAGCCAGTGCCCTTACGGCGTTATGGCCGAGAATTCCGTTTTCGAGTCCGGAAAGAACAGCCTGCTGCCGGCCGGCCTGAAGCTGGAAGTGCATTTCATCGGCGAGGCCAGGAAGAACGACAAGAACGAATGGGATTTTTCGAGCCTGCACGGCGAGGCAGAGTGGCAGGAGGACGCCCGCCAGCTCTTCATCTCCCGGCGCTTCCCGGAAAAATTCGCCGCCTATCTGCTCGAGCGCAACCGCGAGATCAGTTCTCCGGATTGGGAAAAGGCGGCCAAGGCCGCCGGCGTGGACCCCGCCGCCGTCGCCGCCGGCTTCGAAGAGGCCAAGGACATGCTGGCCGGGGATTTCGCGGCCACGTCGGGGCTGGGCATCACCACGTCTCCTTCCTTCTTGCTGGACGGCAGGGATTTCAAGGTCGGGATCAGCGAGCTTTCCAAGGCTCCCGGTTTCGAGAAGCTTCCTCCGCCCGGCCAGCCCGGGGCCGGCTGCAACAGCAAATAGCGCGCCGCCGGCGCCCGCGCGCGGCGGCGCAATATTTCCGTAACAGCACTTTGCGATAATATAAACAGCGGCAGCTGCCCGAATTCCGTGCGTGTTCTATTTTTATGACAGAACCTACCCAGAAAAGAGGAAAACTGTTCTACAAGTTCCTGATAGTTTTCCTCATCGTTTCGCTGGTGCCGCTGGGTATCGTAGGCTACTACCTGGTGAACCTGAGCCAGGTGACCCTGAACCGGGCCATTTCCCGCGACCAGGAAGCGCTGGCGGTCGGCTTCGCCGACACGGTCTCCAGTTACATCATAAATTTCCGCAACGTCCTGTTCGACGCCGCCCACCTCGAGGATTTCGCCTCGATGAACGCGGGCAAGCAGCAGGACCTGGTGAACCGCATCATGCAGCTGCACGCGGCTTTCCTGGAGATCTCCGTGTTCGACGCCTCGGGCCAGGAGACCGTGCGCATCGGGCGCTTCCTGCACGAGACCAAGATGCGGGATTTCTCCAACGACGCGCTGTTCGCCAAGGTGATGCGCACCGGCGAGTTCGTGGGGGGGCTCGAGAAGTACATGGGCTCCTACCCGGCCATCACGATGGGCGTGCAGGTGGTCAACCCGGTCACCAACCAGCCGGTGGGCGCGCTGCTGGCCAAGATGAGCCTTACGGCGCTGTCGAGCCTGCTCAAGACCGGCTTCCCCGAAGCCACGCAGACGCAGGCCGCCGTGATCGATTCCAACGGATTCCTGATAGCGCATTCCAACTCCAAGGAGATCTACAAGCCCAACGCCAAGCTGCCGGACGACGTGCTGCGCGTGCTGCTGCAGAACGACGCCCGGACCGGCGGCGGGGAGCTCGTCCTGGAATCCACCGGCGAGAAGGTGCTGGGCGCTTTCGCCGAGGTCACCGACCTGGGCTGGGTGGTCTACATCCAGCGCTCCGTGTCCGTGGCCTACCAGGCGTCGGAAGACATGCTGCGCCGCACCTGGCGCATGATGCTGATCGTCACCGTTTTCGTGCTGTTCCTCGGTTACGCCGTTTCGCTGGTGATCACCCAGCCCATCCGCGCGCTCAGGGAGGCCGCGATAAAGCTCGGAGAGGGGGACTTCGACTACCTGCCCGACCTGAGCATGCCCAACGACGAGATCGGAGAGCTGGCCCATACTTTCGTGCAGATGAGCGAATCGCTGCGGGTCAAGACCGCCGAGATCATGTCGGCCAAGACCGAACTGGAGCGGCTCAACCGCAGCCTCGAGCACCGCGTCGAGGCGCGCACCCGCGAGCTGAAATCCGCGCAGGACGAGCTGATCAAGAAAGAGCGGCTTGCCGCCATCGGCCAGATGGCCTCGGTGGTAGGGCACGAGATCCGCAACCCGCTGGCGGTCATAAACAATTCCATCTACTTCATAAAGACCAAGCTTAACGCCGCCGCGGCCGCCTCTCCCACCGCCGTGCCCATGGAGCCCAAGGTCATCAAGCATATCTCCATCATCGAATCGGAGATCCGGCAGGCCAACGGCATCATCGACGAGATCCTGGGCTTCGCCCGCACGCGCGAGCTCAACCCCAAGATCGTGCACCTGAACAGCTACCTGGAAGACCTGACCATGTCCTACCCGGTGCCGCCGCATATCGAGCTCATCCAGACCTTCGCCCCGGAGAACCCGGCGGTGAACATGGACGTGGACGAAATGACGCAGGCTTTGCGCAACCTCATAAAGAACGGCATCGAAGTGATGCCGGAGCGCGGCAAAGTGTTCGTGCGCAGCGAGATGGCCGGGGATATGGTGCGCATCGACGTGGAGGATACGGGGGCCGGCATGCCCAAGGAAACCCTGGAAAAGATCTTCGCGCCGTTCTTCACCACCAAGGCGCGCGGCACGGGCCTGGGTCTGGCCGTGGTCAAGAAGGTGACCGATCGCCACAAAGGCCGCATAGAAGCTACCAGCGTGGTGGGCCAGGGCACCTGCTTCAAGATCTTCCTGCCAATAGTGAAGAACCCGCCGCCGCCGTCCCCGGCGCATACGTGAGCGGGCCGGCCGTCCGATTCTCCTTGTGTTGTCTTATATAAATAAGTTTAAATATAGCGTGACGCCGCACCGGCACCGTGCCGGTCCTTGCCGCTTATGGAAAGCAAAATTTTAATTGTCGACGACGACGCACATCTGCGGGAAACCCTGCGCGACCTCCTGGAAATGGAGGGCTACAAGGTTTCCGAGGCCGAGAGCGGCGCCGCGGCCATGAGAATGGTGGTCTCGGATTTCTTCCACGTGATCCTGATGGACTTCAACCTGACCGACAAGACCGGCATCGAGGTCATCAAGGACATCCGCAAGCTCAACACCGACAGCCAGATCCTGATGATGACCGCGCACGCGTCGCTCGACACCGCGGTGAAGGCCATACAGGAATCGGTCTACGACTTCCTGATCAAGCCGGTGGATTTCAATTACCTGCGCCGGGCGATAAAGAAGGCGGAGGAAAAACTTTACCTTGAGCAGGAGAACAAGCGCCTGATCGACCAGCTCAAGAGCAGCAACGGCCAGCTGGACCGCCTGAACAACATGAAGTCCAAGTTCATGTCCATGGCCTCGCACGACCTGTCCAACTCGCTGATGACGCTGCAGATCAGCTTCGAGATGCTGGCCGCCACGCTGACGCCCAACACCGACCAGAAGAAAAAGATGGATTTCATCAGCGCCAGCATCATCCAGATCTCCCGCCTGATAGGCGACCTGGTGGACTGGGCTTCCATCGAGCAGGGCAAGTTCCGCCTGGAGAAGAATTACTTCGAGATGGACAAGATGGTGGAGGAGATGGTGGTGGGGCCCAGGGCCCGCGCCCAGCAGAAGAACATCGAGATCTCCACCACCGTGGCCCCCGGGCTTAAGATGGTCTGCGCGGACCGCCGCCGCATCGGCCAGGTGCTGCTGAACCTCCTCGAGAACGCCATCCGCCACACGCAGCGCGGCGGCAAGATCGTGGTCCACGTCAGCCCCGTGGAGGAATCGGTCTGCGTTTCCGTGCAGGACACCGGCGAGGGCATCGACCCCGACGTGCTGCCCAAGCTTTTCCAGAGTTTCTACCAGCCGGCCGGGGGCAAGTCGCCGCACGGGCGCCTGGGGCTCGGGCTTTCGATCTCGAAGGAGATAGTGCAGAGCCACGACGGCAAGATACTTGTGGAGAGCGACGGCGTGGGCAAGGGGTCGGCCTTCAAGTTCATAATCCCTTTCGCCAAAGAGCCGCCGTCCGCGGCCCCGGCGGCCGACGCCGGGCCGGGGTTCGAAGGGCATCATTGATCTGGTTTCACTAATTCTGCAGTGACAAGGAGCTAGCTTATGGCAGTTTCAAAAAAATCGGTTACGGTTCTCATCGCGGACGACCAGACGCTTTTCCGGGAAGGCATCAAAGACCTCCTGGAGGACGAAAAAGGCATCACGGTGGTGGGCGAGGCCTGCAACGGCCCTGAAGTCATCGCCATGGCCAAGAAGCTCAAGCCCGACGTCATCCTGATGGACATCAAGCTGCCGCAGATGGACGGCGTGTCGGCCACCCGGATCATCCGCAAGGAATGTCCGGCTACCAACGTGCTGATCCTGTCCGGCTACGAGGACGAGGCGCACATCACCGAGGCCATCCAGGCCGGCGCCAACGGCTATCTTTCGAAGATGCTCCCCGCCTCCGAGCTGGTGCACGCGCTCAAGACCTTCAACTCCGAGGGCGTGATGATACCCCAGCCGATCATGGGCAAGCTGATACAGGGCCTGCGGCAGATGGGCACCCCCGGCTACGACAGCGCGCCGGATTCCCTGACCGCCACCGAAATAAAGGTAATGGCGCTGCTGGGCAAGGGCAAGTCCAACAAAGAGATCGCCTCCGACCTGGGCTGCAGCGTGAAGACCATCAAGAACCACCTCAACAGCATCTTCCAGAAGCTCGGCGTCAATAACCGCACCGAAGCCGTGGTGAAGGCTATCGAAAAGGGCCTTATCTCCGCCGAAGACGGTCAGTAAGAACGGGCCCCGGAATGTGAAGGAGCGGCTGGCTTTAAAGGCCCGCCGCTCTTTTGCTGGTAACAATAAAGCAACACCGGTCTGGTACACTTGAAAGACGCATTTTAGGGTGGTATAACATAGGGCAGGTAAAGGTTCAAGGATGAGGCTTCCGGTACTGGAAATTCTATGCGGCATCTGCCCGTTAGGCCCGGGCTTTCCCTTCCCGGGCGCCGCGGCTTTCCGCCGGCGGAAGGGACAGAACACCGTGGAGTACCTGCTGATGCTGGCGGTGGTGGCCAGCGCGGTGATAATTTTTACCATCCTGTTCCATAAGAAGCTTCTCGGGGGTATCTTTACGCTGGCGGGCATGATCATCGGCGCCGGCACGCCGAAGTAGCGGGCAGAGCAGGGCAAGAGACAGGCTTATGAAACGCTCGAATCCACGTTTTTTCTCCTTGGCTTTCGTGCTGCGCCGCGGCCAGATACTCCTGCCCTCGCTGTTCGTCATTCCTTCCCTGCTGATCTTCGTCTACCTGCTGTTCGAGACCACCAAGATCTCCCGCGAAAAGATACGGCAGCAGTTCGCGGTGGACTCGGCCTCGTTCATACAGATGGGCGATTATACGAACCTGCTTAACCGCACGGCCTACGTGAACGGGCCCTTCCCGCACCGTATTTTCCGCGAGCGGTATGCCTGCCCTCCGGGCGACAAGTACGGCTATGACGACGATTCCGGCGAGATCTGCGAATACGACATCCTTTACGACGCCGGCGCTTTCCCCAAGGACATAGAGGACAGCTCCTCCGGCGTGGACCCGCAGGCGCTGGACGAGAAGTCCATCTGGCGCATAGAATTCACCAACAACAGCAACAACCCCACCAACCCCTGGGGCAACAATACGGTGCGCGACCCGGTAAAGACTAATCCCACCTCCAACGCGGACATAGAAATGTTCGACCTGACGACTTCGGCGCAGGGCGGCTCGATAAAACTGCCCTGGCCGGTGGCGTCGGGCATCTACATGTTCTACGCCCAGGTCTACAGCCTGCTGGGCTCCGTGGAGGAGTCGCAGTGGACCGTCTTCGACCGCCTGACCGACACCTTTAACTTTTTCAGGAAATCCTACTACCTCAACGCCGGCACGCAGGAATGCGTCAATAATCCCGGTGCCTGCGGCGAGGACGGCCTCAGGAGCAACGGCGGTTTTATTTCCGCCAAGCTCAGGAAGGCGCCCGGCGGCGACTTCATGATGCATTACATCAAACATATCGAGTTCCACGCCAAGGTCTATACCGGCGGCTGGCCTTCGCCTTACTACCTGGGCAAAAGCAATCCGGCGATGGATATGACGCTGGGGTCCGACCCTCACGGCCTGTTCCAGCTGGCTACCGTGTCGGACAGCTTCCTGGATAAACTGGGCAGAGGCCTGCAGGTCTACCAGGGCTGGACCGCGCCCAGCAACTATTTCAACGTCAAGTTCAACGATATCGCGGCCTGCAAGGAAGTGGGGCGGCCCTGCGTTCATTCGCGCATAGCCACGCAGTGCCCCCAGCTTACCTCGGCCAGCAATAACTGCGTGTGGCCGAACCCCACGCCGAAATATCAGACGAGGCTTTACCCGTAGGGGAGTCAAGGATCGGGAGTCGAGCGCAGCGAGACTATCTTGTCGGGGGGCGAAGAATAAGAAGCGGAAAAGAACATGAGACCGACGATGACCATAGTTTTTAGAACGATATCGCGGCGGCTGGCGCGCGGCGCGCAAGCGCTGCGCAACGGGCGCCCGGGGCAGGCCATGACCGAGGTGGTGCTGCTTTTTCCCGTTTTCCTGGTCATAGTCTTCATCACCGCCAAGATCTTCGCGCTGCTGGTGCTGGTGCAGAAGCTGGAGATCGCCTCGTTCTACGCCGCCCGCCGCTGGCAGCTGGAATCCCATCTGAACGCCGGGGACTACCCCGACGACCAGCTGCAGAAGGACATCGAGGACAAGGTGAAGGGCTATATCGGCTTCGACAACCCTTCGGTGGCCAAGTTCCTTAACCTGCAGAGCATGAAGCTGGAGGTGCAGCGCACGCAGGTCTGGAACGTGATAACCCTCCGGGTGTATACCAGCCCCAAGAACATAAAACTGCTGTGCAGGTATCCGAAGCAGGCCGTCTGCGCCTATCCTTACGGGCAGGACTGCATGAACGGCTACGATTTCATGTGCGTGGAGCCCGGCAATCACCAGAACGGGGGCGGCAAATCGCTGGAGGTCATCAAGTACGTGCCCAGCCGCGACCGGCCCATACAGTTCGTGCTGCCGGGCATAAAAGACTGACCCTATGTTCTGGCTTAAACTTAAAGTATTCCTGGGCAAGTACTGGCTGCCGCTGACCATAACCGCGGTGGTCCTGGTGGCTGTGGTCTTCCCCGTCTGGTACCTGGCCGGCATAGAGGAGAACACCCGGCGCTATATCATCAGCATGAACGTTGCCAGCATGCCGTGGATGGTGCTCAACACGGTGATCTTCGTGGGGTTCCTGTACCTGATGCAGATGGGCGGCTTCAGCGCGCTGAAAAAGACCAGGGTGGACGCGAGCGCGGTAAATATACGGTTTTCCGATATCATAGGCCTGGAAGAAGCCAAGCGCGAGGCCTGGGAAGTGGTGCAGCTTATCAAGGACCGCACCCGGGTGAAGGCCATAGGCGGCAAGATCCTGAAAGGCGCGCTGCTGGTGGGGCCGCCGGGCTGCGGCAAGACCCTGATGGCCAAGGCGGTGGCCACCGAGGCCGGCGTGCCGTTCCTGTCCGTTTCCGGCTCCGAGTTCGTGGAGGTGTTCGTGGGCGTGGGCGCGAGCCGCGTGCGCAAGCTGTTCAAGCAGGCCAGGGAATACGCGCAGGTCCACGGCGCCTGCATAATATTTATAGACGAGGTCGAAGTGATCGGGCGGCGCCGCATCCTGTTCGACGCGTTCGGCGGCGGCTCCGAGACCAACAGCACGCAGAACCAGCTGCTGGTGGAGATGGACGGCCTTTCCGGCAGCGACGCCAATATCATAGTTTTCGCGGCCACCAACGCGCTGGAGGGGATACTGGACGAGGCCCTGCTGCGCCCGGGCCGCTTCGACCGCAAGATCTTCGTGGACCGGCCCAATCTTGCCGAGCGAGAGAAGCTTTTCGCCTATTACCTGAACAAGGTGAGCTTCGACAAAAGCATGGACCTGGGCCGGCTCGCCCGGAAGGCCGTGGGCAGTTCGCCGGCCGATATAGAGAACGTGGTCAAGGAGGCCGCCCTGATAGCCGTGCGCAATTCGCGCGACCAGCTCAATTACAAGGACATCAGCGCCGCGATAGAGCGCATCGAACTGGGAGTGGCCCACCGCCTCAGCATGACGCCGCGGGAGCGGGAGCGCATAGCCTGCCACGAGGCCGGCCACCTGGTCACCATCTACCTGTCGCATCCCACCGACGACGTTTTCAAGGCCTCCATCCTGCACCGCGGCGGCGCGCTGGGCGTGGTGCATCATATGCCGACGGAGGAACTGCACGTGCCCGACCGCGACAGCTACATGGGCTGGCTGCGCGCCGCGCTGGGCGGCTACGCCGCGGAAAAAATAAAGTACGGCGTCACCTCCTCCGGGGTGGGTTCCGATTTCGTCTCCGCCACCGGTACCGCGCACCGGATGGTGTGGGCCATGGGCATGGGCAAGAGCGGCTTTATCGGCAATTATTCTTCCGTCAGGAAATCCGAGCGCTCGGCCGTGATAACCGACATGCTCGAGAGGGAGACCCAGGAGCTGATGCGGGAGCAGCTGGCGGAGGTGGAGAAACTTCTTTCCGCGAACTGGAAGATAGTAGAGCGCTTCGCCGACGAACTCCTTAAGCGGGAAGAGCTGGATTTCGACGAAATAGCCGCCATCTTCTCCGAATACGGCAAGCCGCCGCGCCTGCTGCTGAAAAATTGAGCCGATAGCGGTCCGCCGAAGCCGGCCGCCGGCACGGCCTTGAAAAAACCGGTTTTCTCTGCTATAACATTAACGGCGCTTGAAGCGTTATTGGCCGCGGGGATGGCAGAAGCCAGTTCCCGGACCAAATTTTGTTTTTTGTTCGGGTGAAAAGCGGGGAGGCTCTATGAGCGAAGATGAAAACGATACCGGGATAGGTTTCTTCTCCCTGCTGAAAGGAAAAGGCAGCAAGAGCTGCTGGTGGCTGCCTTTCGCCTGCCTGTTCCTGTTCCTGCTGGCCGGCGGGTATTACGCGGTGACCGCCATGCGCCAGTCGGCGCATAAGCTCGCCGGAGGGGACAGCTATAACCAGCTTTCCGCCAACAGCGCCATTTACGAAGGCAAGGCTTCGGTTCCCAAGCATGACGGTTTCTTCGACTCGGAAGAGGAGCCGATAGCCGCCGCTGGTAACGATGCCGCGGGGGACAGGATGCCTCCCATGAAGCCCCTTATAGATAAGGACGGCGGTCAGAGCTCCGCGGCGGTGCAGGAAGGGCAGCAGGTTCCGGCGGCGGAGGGGTCTTCCGGGGAGGACGCTGACGCTGCGGCCAGGCGGGCGCCGAAAGGACAGGCCGAGCGGGGGACCATGTCGGATAAACTGGGGGCCATGAACTCTTTCACCGGCAGCAGGGGCGGGGGGGGGTCGAAAACTTCCGGGCCGGGCGGCACCGCGGCTTTCGAAGAAAGCGGCGCCGTGGCCGCGGTCTCCTCCCAGCAGAACAAGGTAAGGGCGGCGGCGCCTAAAAGAGGCGGCGGCGGCGGCGTGCTGGAATCGCTCAAGGGGGCTTTCCGCGCCTCCATCTACGGCGCGCGCATAGCCTCGGCCGATTCGGCCAAGAACTGGATCTCCAGGTCTTTTGACGCTACTCCCGAGGCCGAAACCACCATACAGTACGAAGAGAACATGCGCTCCAAGCTGGACGTGGTGAACCCGAACTCGATCCCGCAGTTCCTGCGCGACCAGGATATCAGCGCGGCCGGGGCCAAGACGCTTACGACGTCGAAGGTTTCCAACCCGGGGCTGGACAAAGAGGCCACCGCGGCGGCGGCCGAGAAGGATAAGGCCGAGAAGGACGATTCCGCCGCCAGCATGCTGTCCGGCATGATGGGCCCGATGTTCGGCAGCAGCAGCCTCAGCCCGGACACGGAAGCCCCGGCTGCGGACGAGGACGAACGTCTTTCCCTCACCGGCACCGGCAAGAACGGAAAAGCGGAGGAAGAGCCGCTCCTTGATCCGGTCGTTGACGAGTTCGGCTATATCAGCTATGGGGACCCGAACGGTACGCAGATAACTTTCGATGACGAGGGGAATCTTATGGGCTGCACCGACAACAAGGCGGGAATGTGCCTGATGGCCGGCGCCCCCGGGTGCCCCTGAGTCCCCGGCCGCGGTCCGCATATTCGTATTTTCTGGAGGATGAATGCCCCATGTCCTGTTTTTGGCCCTAGTGCTTCTCGCGTCAGGCTGCGCAAAGAACCAGGCGGATCCCGCCGAGATAACCCGCGTTTTTGACCGGCACAGCTACGCCGTCTGCGACCTCCCCCGCCTGCAGGAAAGCCTGCGCGAGTCCGGCCCGTCCGCGCTGGCCTCCTTCGATCCCCAGGCCGTTTTTCTGCCGCCGCATTGGCGGCCCGAGCTGCCGGCGTCAGGCCGGGACCACGCCGGCACGGGCCTGGTGCTGTGGAGCGCCGGCGGCGCGGCGGCGGTGGTGCGGGTGTTCCCGGGCTCGCCGGCCGAGGCCGCCGGCCTGAAAGCGGGCGACCGGATACTTTCCGTGGACGGCAGGCCCGTGGCCGGCCTGCCGGATGCCGTGATCGGGCGGGAACTTTACGGCACCAGGGACGGGGTGTTCCGGTTCAAAGGCCGGAGCCGCTCCGGCGGCGAACTGGACGGCTCGCTGAGAAGGGAGTTCGGCGGCATGCCCGCGGCCTGGGGCTTTCTCGTGCCCGGCACGCGCACCGGTTACCTGCGCGTCGTTAATTTCCCGGCCAAAGCGGCGGCCAGGCTGAAGGCTGAAACTAAAGCCCTGCTCGACGGCGGGGCGAACCGGGTGATCATAGATCTGCGCGGTAATTTCGGAGGCTCCATAGAGGAGCTGTCTGCGGCGCTGGCCCTTTTCGCTCCGCGCCCCGGTCCGCTGTTCAGGGCCGTTTCCCGGCATCCCGGCTACAGCCGAGTCTTTTCCGCCGGGGAGGCCGGCCCTTACGCCGGGCTTAAGGCGCTCGTGCTCACCGACGCCGCCACCGCGTCAAGAGCCGAGGTCTTCGCCGCGGCCCTGCGCGAGTGGGGCGGCGCGGCGGTAGTGGGCGGCGCTACGGCCGGCAACGTTTCCGTTCTCAGGGGGTTCCGCCTTAAGAACGGCGCGTCCCTGCGCATAACCGTGGCCCGCCTGCTTACCCCCGCTGGCCTGGACCTGACCGGCAAGGGGCTGGCGCCCGACGTCAGCGCGGGCGCCGCGGATAAGAGCCCGCGGGAATTCCCCGCCGCGCTGGCAAGTTCGGACAGCGTTCTTGTTAAAGCGCTTCAGATGCCTTGACCTGTCAATGGCCGGGTCTTGACAGCGCCTAAAAATCTGGTATAATATCACTGCGGAGCGGGTGCGGTGCCCCGCCCTTTTGGCGCAGCGTAGAGCGGTAGCGGTGCGGCAGCAGGCGGTTGCGGTCTCGGCAGTATAGCGTGTGTTGGTACAGCGGCAGCAGTAGTGTCCGGCAGACGGCCAAAAGGGCGGGGTGTTTGCTTTAGCAGGCGGTTATTGCCGTTGCGGCGCGCGCCGCAACGGTTTTTTTCTGCCCCGGCCCGGTCCAGCCTTTACCTTTTTGAAACTTTTCCGTAATAAGCCAAAGATAAAATAATAACTGTATGAGAAAGCTCTGTTTCGCTTTTCTGCTGGCCCTGGCCGCCTGCCCGGCGGCGTCCGCCGCCGACGGCATGGACGCCTCCGTCATGGAGAAGCAGGATTCCACGCGCCGGGAGATGGAAACGAAGATCAAGACCGAGATCCTGGACCCCATACTGGGCCCGGCCCGGTCCTTCGTTTTCGCCGATATCGAGATGGAGCTTATCTCCAAGAACGCCTGGCAGACCAAAGAAGGGCTGGGCGTGGTGCGGGATTACAAGGGAAAAGGCTCCGTTTCCGCGGAAGAGGCCGATTTCCTTATGGCGGACATCGCCAGCCCGCGCCCCGACGGGGGAAAGGGCGGCGCGCGCCCCGGCGCCTCCCTCGGCCACCAGGCCCAGCAGGGCAGGGGGGTCAAGGAGGTCCGCTACGGCCTGGGCACCGAGATCACCCGCTTCCAGCTTACCGTGCTCCACGACGACCGCCTGCCGCAGGAGAGCCTTAAGCTGGCCCGCGAGCGCCTCGACGGGTTCCTGCTCCAGTATAAGGTCCGCGGCACCGCCGCCCCGGTAGTTATCTTCAAGCCCACCAGGTTCAGGGGCGGCAGCGTCCTTGACGATATGAAGCGTCCCGGCGTTTATCTGCCGCTGGTGTACGCGGCGCTTTTCCTGCTGCTGCTGGCGTTCCTTTTCGGGCCGCTGCGTGATTTTTTCAGGAAATACGCGCAGGCTCTGCTTGCCGGCACCGGGGCCGCCGGCCGGAGAGCGGAAGAAGGCGCCGCGGCGGAAGGCGCGGGCGCTCCGGAGGGGCGCCAGCTGCCGGGCCTGGGCCCGGAGCAGGAGGGGGAGGAGGAAGACATGAAACAGGTTAAACCCTTCGCTTACCTGACGGAAGAGAATCTCAAAAGGCTGATCTATTACTTCCTGCTGAAAAAAGAGGACCCCTGGGTCATAGCGCTGGTGCTGAACTATATCAGGCCCGACCTGGCGGGACAGGCGCTGACCATGCTGTCGGCCGAGGTGCAGGCCAAGGTGGCGCTGGAATCCCTGGCCGTGCGCCAGGCCACGCGCGCGCAGATAGAGGCCATAGATAAGGAAATAAAAGAGAACGTGGATTTCGTGACCGGCGGCATAGAGCGCCTTACCAAGATGCTGGAAGAGACCGATGTGGCCATAAGGAAAAATATCCTGGATTATCTTAAGGCCCAGAAGCCGGAGATCTATGAGAAGGTACGCAAGGCGATACTGGCGTTCGAGGACCTGCTGGAGTTCAGCGACAAGGATATGCAGACCGTTATCAGGAGCGTGAGCAACGAGGACATAGCCCGGGTGGTCTATAAGGCCGAGCCCGCGCTGCAGCAGAAATTTTTCAGCAATATGTCGCAGGGCGCGGCGGAAGTTGTCAGGGAAATAATGGATTACCAGGGGGACGTGTCCCGGCCGCAGGCGGAAGAGGCGCGGATGAAAATAATCGGCGCGGTGAAGCGCCTGGAGGACGAGGGCAGGATAACGCCGCGCCAGCCCACGCGCGAGATCTGCCTCATTGACGGCGAGGAACTCTTCCCCGGCGAACAGCGCGGGAGCAAAGAGAGCGCCGCCGGGGAGCCCGCTCCCGCGCCGGCCGCCGCCGAATATTTCTCGGCGGGGGTGGAATTCTTCAACCAGGGCAGGGTGCAGGAGAGCCTGCAGTACCTGGAGTACGCCTCGGCGCTGGACCCCAGGGACGCGGGCGTCTGGCAGTACCTGGGCGGGGCGTATTACGCGCTGCAGCGCGTCGACGAGGCCGTGGCGGCCTATGCGCGCTACGCCGCTCTTTCCGGAGACCCGGCCGCGGGCGAATGGCTGGCCGGATTCAGGCAGAGGGCGGGCAGATAAAAGAGACCGGGGATCAAGGATGGAGGATCAGGGACCGGGGAGGGATGACCGGGGAGCGGGGAAGGGAATTGGTTTGTTAACAATTTTTCAACTTTATTGAAATCCGCCTTGTCTAAAATATAACCAGGAAGCGGAAAAACATATGGAAGACAGAGAACAAAAAAAATACAATTACGGCGCTCAAGGCCTGCCGCCTTTTCCCCCGGGAATGGTCAAGCCGCACCTGCCGCAGCCCCCGCAGCTTCCCGCGGCGGGGCAGCCTCTGCCTTTCCCGCTGCCTCCCATGCCCGCGCAGGCCCAGGGCGCGTTCCCCGATCCCGCCGCCGCCGAGACGGCCCGGATGAACGAGGAAAAAGAAAGGCTTGAGAAAAAGATAGCCGAGATGGAGAAGATCGTAGCGCAGGAGAAGGAAAAAGCGCTGGTGGCCGCGCTCAAGAACCAGCAGGACGAGGCGCTCTCCTCCAAGGTGGAGTCCTCGCTCAAGGATATCCAGGAGAAAATGCGCCGCGACAGGCGCGACAGCCAGGTGGAGGAAGAGAGGATCTCGCTTAAAGGAAAGATAAAAGAGCTCGAGTCACGCCTGGCGCAGGAGCGCGAGACCTGGATGGCCACGCTCAAGAACCAGCTGGCCGAGCGCGAGACCCAGGGGCGCGACGTGGAAGGCCACTTCGTTTACCGCCTGCAGGAGATGGAGCGCCGGTGGCTGGACGAGAAAGCCCAGTGGCAGAAGACGCTGTCCGAGCGGGAGGAGGCCATACGCTCGCTGAAGTCAGCGGCCGAGCGCCTGAGCGAGCTGAAGGACGAATTCCGCGAAGTGAGCCTGGACAAGGCCATGGCGGAAAAAGAAATTTCGAAGCTCCGCGACGACCTCGCGCGCTCCGACAGGGAACGGGCAGCGGTGGAGAACTACATCAAGATGATGCCGGAGAAGGAGCGGGAGATAGCCGAGGCCAAGGCCGAGTGCTCGCTTTTGCGCATGCGCGAGGACAAGGTGAAAGAGGAGTACAAGCACCGCGAGGAGAAGCTGCAGGACGAGATAAAGCACCGCGAGGACGCCATGCAGAAAGAGATGGGCCGGCTGCAGGCCGAGCTGGGCACTATCTCCGACCGCAAGAACGAGGAGAAGAACGCGGAAATACAGAAGGCGCAGGAGCGCTTCCAGGCCGAGATGCAGGAGAAGGACCGTACCCTGGCCGACCTGGCGGGGGAGAAGATGCGCGCCATTTCGGAACTGCTCAAGGTGAAAGGCTTCGTCTCCAGGGTGCAGGCCGTCAACGCCGCCATGGATAAGGAGCGCGGGCAGCTGCGCCTCGAGAAGATGCAGCTGGCCCAGACCATGGCCGCCCAGATGGAGGACCTGAAGCGCTACCGGCATGAGGCGGAGAGCGCCAAAGCGGCCGCGCAGGCCGAGATAGAAAGGGTCAAGAACGAATACGGCGCGGAGCTGACCCAGGCCCACCGGGAAGAGCTGTCCCGGACCGCCGCCGTGCACCAGGCCGAGCTGTCCAAGCTGTCGGCCCAGAACCAGGCCGACCTGGACAATAAAGTTTTCCAGCTGCGCGCTAAATACGACGCCGCGGCCGAAGAAGGAAAGATCTCCGTCAGGCGCCAGCTCGAGGACGACTACAACCGCCAGCTTAAAGAGCTGCGCGTGGCGCTGATGGCCGCGGAAGGGACCCGCTCGGGCCTCGAACTCGAGAACCGCAGGCTCGCTTTCCAGCAGAAGGATATGGACGGGAAATTTGAGGCGCAGCAGCGGGAGTTCGGCGCCAAGTACGCCGCTCTGCAGCGGGAATCCGCCGAACGCGCTTCGGCGATCGAGGCCGAGCGGCAGCGGCTGCAGGGCTCGGCCGAGGCGCTTTCCGCGCAGAAGAACCAGGCCGAGAAGCACGCCAGCGAGGTTTTCGGCGAGCAGGCGGCCCTGCGCGAGAAAATGGCCGCGCTGGGCGCCCGCAACGCCGCCCTCGAAGGCGACCTGGCCAGGCTCAGCGCCAATTTCAAGACCGAGAGCGAGAACCGCGTCCGCTTCGAATCCGAGATGCTTTTCCTCAAGCAGAAGATCCAGCAGATGGAATTCAGGGAGAAGGAGACGGCCGAGGCTTTCGAATCGGAGCGCGCGGGCTACGCCACGCAGGAGGCGGCCGCCAAAGAGCAGCAGTCCAGGAACGCCGCCGTCCTCGCCGAGCTCACCGCGAAGCTGGAAGCTTACACGGCCATGGAGGGTTCGCTGGGCGACAGGCTTAAATGGGCGCTGAAAAAAAAGGCCTGAGCCGCCGGTAATTTTAAATATAATTAGCGCGTCAGTCAGGGCCGGATCCGATGATAAAACTAGAAAAGCTCAACGGCACCATGATAGTGGTGAACGCCGATATAATCGAAAGTATCGAGGCGACCCCCGATACCGTGCTGAACCTGGCCACCGGCAACCGCTTCATCGTCAAGAACCCGGTGGACGAGGTGGTGGCCAAGGTCATAGAGTACAAGAAGCAGGTCTATGCCGAGCGCAAGTGCGTCAATCCCATAGAAGGCTTCGAAAGAAAAGAAGAAAAGCCTTTCTAGCGCAGGTCCCGCATCCTCCTCCGCCGCCCGGCTTCAGGGTAAAACCATGGATATCGCCACCTTCAGCGGAATAATAGTTTTTTTCGGGTCCGTGATCCTGGCCGTTTACCTGGGGCAGGGCGTGGCCGGGTTCAAGCCGTTCATAAACCTGCAGGCTTTCCTTATCGTGATGGGCGGCACCTGCTGCGCGCTGCTGGTCAACTATCCTCTTTCCGCGGTCATAAAGGTAGGCACCGTGCTCAAGCAGGTGCTCACCACGAAGGGTGAGGACACCTCCCGGCTGGTCTCTACTTTCGTGGCGCTGTCGATGAAGGCCAAAAAAGAAGGCTTCCTGGCGCTGGAGGCCGACGTGAAGGCCGTGGACAACGATTTCCTGCGGCGCGGCGTGCAGCTGGTCATCGACGGCGCCGACCACGAGTTCATCCGCAACATGCTGGAGACGGAGCTGGATTTCATCCGCGAGCGCCACAAGGTGGGCCGCGAGATCTTCAACGCGCTGGGCACCTACGCGCCGGCTTTCGGCATCATCGGCACCGTGCTGGGGATGATAATGATGCTGTCCTCCATAGAGGACGTGTCGCAGGTGCCCAAGCTGATGGGCGTGGCGCTGGCCGCCGCGTTCTACGGCATGGGCGCCGGCTACTGGCTGTTCCTGCCTATGGCCGGCAAGCTCAAGCACCGCTCCGAGGAGGAACTTTTCGTCAAAGAGATCATCATCCGCGGCGTGCTGCTGCTGCAGAGCGGTTCCACGCCCAGCGTGGTGGAGGCCAATCTTAAAGCGTATCTCGCCCCTGCCAAGCGCGCCACCGTAAAAAAAGAGGCCCGGCCCGCGTAGGCCGAGCACCTTTATGCCTTTAAGGGTAAGGAACCTGATCCCGGAGGACGACCCCAGGGTGGCGCAGATCGGCCGCCCGGCCCCGCCGTGGCTGGTGAATTACGCCGACCTGATGACGGAGCTGGTCTGTTTTTTTATAATCCTCTACGCCCTTTCCGCGGCGCTCAACAAGGACATGCAGAAGGCCCAGCAGGCGATCCGGCAGCTGATGAAAGAGGGGCAGCTGCAGGGCCAGGTCATGATGGACAAGGAGGGGATGCGCATCACCCTCGAGGAGCAGGGGCAGTTCGCTTTTTTCGAGAGCGGCCGCGCCGACATAACCGGCGACATGAAGCAGAAACTGGACAAACTGGCAGGCACACTGAAAACGCTTTCCCGCAAGAACGATATTATAGTGGAAGGGCACACCGACAACGTGCCCATCGCCAACAAGCAGTTCACCACCAACTGGGAGCTTTCCACCGCCAGGGCCACCAGCGTAGTGAGATATTTTCTGGAAGCGGGCTTTTCCCCGAAGCGGATGTCCGCCATAGGCTACGGGGAATACCATCCCGTGGCGGCCAACGACACCGAGGAGAACCGCCGCAGGAACCGCAGGGTGGTCTTTTTCATCAGGAGCACCCCGTACCCGGAGGCGCCTGCCGCCGCGCCGCCCGGCCCCTGACCTTCTCCGGCGGTTGGCAGCGCCGGGGAGCCCGGCTTTAAACCGCGCCGGTAAGCTTGGCTATTATGGCGTCCACCTCGGCGAAATCTATCGGTTTTGCCAGGACCTGGATGCCGGCCGGCAGGCCCATCTTGTACAGCTTCTCGCTGTCGGTGCCGGTTACCGCCACGATCGGGATATTTTTCAGCGCCGGCGGTATTATTATGTTGGGCGAGAGAGAATCCTTGATGCCCGGCATGTTTATATCGAAGAAAACGAGCTCGGGGGGGTCGGACTCCACCATGGCGATGAGGGACTTGGCGTCATAGGCGGAGGAGACCTCGTGTCCCGCCGCGCCCAGATATTCGGTCAATAGGTCTATTATAAGCGGTTCGTCATCGGCGACTATTATTCTCATTTTTTTCTCTCCAAGCTGAGTTTCTGCCTGCCCTTATATTCTATAAAACTTTTTCAAATTTTAAACACGGACCCGCGCGCCGTCATTCGTGCGCTTTGAGCGCGGCGCGGGCCGCCCGCAGCGCGGGCCAGCCGGGGGGGGCGTTGTTCACCGCCCACAGCAGCGCTTCGGCGGCCTCGTCCTCCCTGCCCAGGCCTTTAAGCAGCCTGTAGCTTTCGAACGAGGCGTCGCAGCCGGTAAGCGCGGAGCCGGGCTTTGCGCCGCCCGCCGCGGCGCCGTAAAGCGCGCTCTGGCAGGCCTGCAGCGCCTGTTCTTTTTTGTTCTCCGCCGCCAGCGCCCGGCACCGGGCAAGCAGCTCCTGCGCGGTATTTCCGCCGGAAACAGGCTTGCCGGAGCTTTCTCCGTTCTTATTGTTAAAGCGTACGGAAACGGGGGCCAGCATCCAGGAAGAAAGATGCGCCCGCAGGCCGAGCTCCCCGGCCTTTCCGCGCGTGAGGTCCCGGGCCAGCGACAAGGAGAGAGCTTGCAGGTTCCGGGTAAGCGGCGCGCTTTTTTCGATCCCGGAAAGTATGACGGCCATCCTTTGCGGCGGCCAGAACATCAGTACCTGGTAGACGAACCTGTCCCAGAACCTGTCGGAATCCTGTTTCATGCGCGCCACCAGCTCCCGGTCCCGCTGGTATGGCTCCGAATCCCGGTCCAGCGGGGCTTTCCGTTCCCCGTTATGCCCGTTGCCCTGCAGCCTGTTGCAGTCCCGTTCGAAAATGGCGCGCGCCGCGCGCAGGGACGCCTCCGCGTTCGTGCGCCGGCCCAGCTCGAATTCGCGCAGCATCCTTACCATAAGGCACAGCATATAAGCCCTGTTGCTGTCGTCCAGCTCCGGCAGGGGTATTTTAGACGGAGAGACGGAATCCTGGACAGCCAGGAAATAGACCGCGGGAATATCCTCGAGGCTTTGTATCTGCGTGCCCAGGCATTCGCGGAACCCCGCATCGTCGCCTTTGGTCCAGAGTTCGCGGCATTTCAGGCTGCGCAGCATGCTGTCGTGCGGAAAGCGGGCGGACGCGCGCGCGTAGATGTCGTCCTCTTTCTCCGCACCCGCTATGCGGAAAGGGTAAGCTGTTATGACCGCCTCCGTCGCCAGAACGGCGCAGAGGGCGAGGCTCAGCGCGGCGGCCGCACCTTTCTCCGCGAAAGCGCAGCGCGCGCCGTCCTTTTCCGGGCAAAGGCGCGAGATGAAACCGCCGGTTATCAGCGGGATCAGCAGGTATTTCAGCGGGTAGAAATAGCGGATTTCCACCGAAAGCAGCGAATGAACGAGTATGAAATATACCGGCAGGCAGAAAATAAGGAGCTTGTCCCGCCGGCGGTCTAGCGCCAGCGCCGCCAGGAAAAGGGAGAAAAGTACCGGGTACATGAGGAAGATCGCCCAAAGCCTTCTCAGCACGGTCAGCGCATGGAACAAAGGGTCTTTGGCCCATTCCTTTATATAGAACGCTACGGCGCTGTCCTCCGGTCCCAGCCCGGCGAGCTTGCGGCAGTCGCCCTCCATGGTGAAGATGCTGCCCTTGGCGGCGGTGATGGTGTTGCAGGCCGTGCGGCCGCTGTCGAGGGGTGTGAACTTACCGGCAAGAGAGCGGTTCAGAAAACCCCAGGGAAGCAGCAGCGCGTAGGAAGCCGCCAGCAGGACGAGCGAGCGCACAACGAAAGCCCGGGAGCGCTCCCGGAAATACAGCCAGTCGCAGAGTACGGCCAGCGGGGGGAAAAGGAACAGCGGCGTGCGTACCAGCAGGGACGACCCCGCCGCCAGGCCGCAGAACAGCGCGTTCTTCGTTGTGTTATTCCGGGCCTTCAGCAGCAGGAACAGCAGTACCAGCAGCAGGAAAAAAGCGTAGAACATCTGCTCGTAGATCAGTTCGTTCCCCGTATTCAGCAGGCCCGCGGCCGTCAGGGAGATCAGCCCGGTCCAGTAGCCCTGCAGAAGGCAGCCGGCCAGGAAGACTAGAGCGTAGACACCTAAATGCAGGGCTACGAAGATGTGCCCCGCCGTGGCGCCCAGCTGCCGCGCGGCCGCCAGGGCTATTTCGAAAAGCGGCATGTTGAAAGTCAGGTCCGTGCCGGAGTTGCCGGGGAACGGGATACCGGCGAGGAAGAAGCCGCCGTGGCTGAACCGCTGGAGGTCTGCGTAAAACCCGCCCATTTCGGAGCGGTGCAGGTTCCAGAGAGAGAAGGCGACGGCCAGCAGCGCGGGCAGGCCGCCCCTGAGCCATTTCGGCCACGCTCCCGGGCCGCGCAGGAACTTCATTATCTTTCCGCAGGAAGCCGGGGCAATGTTCGCCATGAGTATCCTATTTTACAACTAAAACCGCCGGGTTTTCCGGAAAAGCCGGTTGTCCCGCCGCCCGGCTAAAAATACTAAAATAGAGGTATGAAGAAAGTGGTCGTCGCCATGTCCGGCGGCGTGGATTCCTCCGTGGCCGCCGCCCTGCTCAAAAAAGAGGGCTACGAGGTGGTGGGCGTGACCCTGCGGCTTTTCGCCGAGGAGAAGAGCGCCGTAAAATGCTGCGGCGGGGCCGAAAGCGCCGCCAAAGCCCGGAGCTCCGCCGACGCGCTGGGCATAAGGCATTACTTTAAAAGCGCCCAGGGGCTGTTCTCCGAAAAGGTTATAAAGAATTTCGTGGACGGGTACCTGGCCGGTTCCACGCCCAATCCCTGCGTGGAATGCAACCGCTACCTTAAGTTCTCGTACCTTGCGGACCTGGCCCATTCCATGGGGGCGGATCACCTCGCCACCGGGCATTACGCGGAGATAAGGAAGACGGAGGACGGCTACGGGTTGTTCCGGGGGGCAGATCCGCTCAAGGACCAGAGCTATTTCCTTTATTGCCTGAAAAGAGCGCAGCTGGGCCGGCTGCTGTTCCCGCTGGGGGGGATGGAGAAAAAAGAGATACGCCGCATAGCGGCCGAGCTGGGGCTGCCCTGCGCCGCGCAGGCCGAGAGCAAGGACATCTGCTTCGTCACCGGCGGCAATTATAATACCTACCTGAAGAACAGCGCCGCGGTAAAACCCAGGCCGGGCGCCATACTCGACGAGACCGGCCGGCGCATAGGCACGCACAAGGGTTTTTTTAATTTTACCGTGGGGCAGCGGCGCGGCACCGGCGTCTACGGCGGGCGGCGCCTTTACGTTATCGAGCTGCGGCCCGCCGCCAACGAGGTGGTGCTGGGCCCGCTGGCGGCCGCCTGCTCACCCGCTTTCAGCGTAGCGGGGCTTAACTGGCTGGCGCCGGTCCCGGCGGGGCCTTTCGGCGCTGCGGCGCAGATACGCTACAGGCATAAGCCCGCGCCGTGCCTTGTTACTCCGGGCGCGGGCGGCGCCGCGGAGGTGGTCTTTGAGCGGCCGGAATTCGCGGTGGCGCCGGGCCAGTCCGTGGTCTTTTACGACGGCGACCGGGTGCTGGGCGGCGGGATAATAGAACGTGCGGCTCAGCGCGGAGAGTAAAAGAAGAGAGGAAGAATTTATGGCGAAAAAAACCATCGGCGTGATCTTCGGCGGAAAATCCCCGGAGCACGAAGTTTCCATAGAGTCGGCCAAGACGGTCTGCCTGGAGCTGCGGAAAGCCGGGTTTTCCGTGCTGCCGCTTTACGCTCCCCGCGCCGGCGGCTGGCAGCTGGTCGCGCTGGAGGCCCTGACGGCCGGGAAAAAACTTTCAGGCCCGGCGGTCGAACCTTCGTTCGGCGCGGGCTGTCTCGTAATGCGGGGCGGCCGCCGGCTGCGCGTGGACGCTATCTTCCCTATCATCCACGGCGTTACCGGCGAGGACGGAGTGCTGCAGGGCGCGCTGGAGCTGCTGGGCCTGCCTTACGCGGGCTGCGGGGTGACCGCTTCCGCGGTGGGCATGGACAAGATCATCTCCAAGGAGCTGGCGGCCATAGAGGGCGTGCCGGTGCTGCCGCACGTGGTGGTGCGCTCCTACCAGCGCCCGGCCCTGGGGCCGCTCCTGAAAAAAGCGGCGCGCCTGGGTTTCCCGCTTTTCGTGAAGCCGGCGGCGCAGGGCTCTTCGGTGGGCATCACCAAAGTAAAAAAAGCCGCTGACCTGAAGCGGGCGGTGGCCTACGCTTTCCGCTTCGATACGGCGGTGATAATTGAAAAAGGCGTGGACCGCGCGCGGGAGATAGTCTGCGGCGTGCTGGGCTCGGCCGCTAAAGCCTCCGCCAGCGTAACCGGCGAGGTGGCGCCCAAGGGCGGGCACGAATTCTACGATTACGAGGCGAAGTACCTCGACGACAACGGCATGGACTTCCTGCTGCCGGCCCCGCTGGCCCCGGCCACGGCGGCCGCGCTGCGGGAGCTGGCGGTGCGGGTGTTCCGGGCGCTGGGCTGTTCGGGCCTGGCCAGGATAGATTTCCTGCTGGATCCCGCCGATGAAAAAAAATTCTGGTTCTGCGAGATCAACACCCTGCCGGGGTTCACCTCCCACAGCCTTTACCCGCGGCTCTGGGCCAAGACAGGGCTCAAGCCCGCGGCCGTCCTTAAGCGGCTGGTAGCCATAGCCCTGGCCAACCGCGCCGCCAGAGGCAGGCTCTCCACCGCGCGCAAATAGTATAACGCTTGATGTTGCGATGCGTAGTTTATATACCTTGACTACTATAGTAGTTTGTGGTATATTTAAGTTAGCCATCTGCATTTTAGTTTAAACAGGAGGATGTATGCCTAAGGCAAAAGTCAGCGAACCCGTGGTCCTGAAAAATTTCCTCGAGATCCCGTACGACGAGCTGGAGGCGATGAACCTGGAAGCGGCGGCCGCGGCCGAAACTATGCCGGCCGCCGGGCTTGAAAAAAAATACCGCGCCTACCTGCAGAAAGAAAAGCGCCTGAAAGCGGTGACGCTGTGCTTTACTGACATCGAGGGGCGGTTCCATATGCTCGATTACGACAAGCAGCATTTTCTCAGCGCGGGCGACAATCTTACCTTCGACGGCTCCTCAATAAGGGGCTTCTCCGCGCAGAAAGAATCCGACCTGCGGCTGGGCATAGACTGGGGCAGCATTTTCTGGCTGCCTTCCGACGTTTTCGGCCCTGGCAAGGTGATCCTGTTCGGCACCGTGCTCAACCGGGATAAGACCACCTATGAATCGGATTTCCGCGCCCGCCTGGCGGAGCTGGCGAAAGAAATGGAGGCCAAGCGGGGCGTGTCGGCCAAGGTGGCCGCCGAGGTGGAGGGCTTCCTGGTCAAAGGACTTAACGCCGAGCAGGCGTATACCGAGACCGCTGGGTTCGACCTTATTTCCACCGGCGGCTATTTCCATTCGCTGCCGCTGGACCGCCTGAAAATGTTCATAGACGCGGCCGCCGAGGCGCAGCGGGCCATGGGCTTCAGGAACGAAAAAGACCATCCCGAGGTGGCGCCCTCCCAGTTCGAGCTCAACTTCTCCTATACCGGTGTGGTGCGCGCCTGCGACCTGGTGCAGCTGTACAAGCTGGTCTGCCGGCAGGTGGCCTCCAACATGGGCATGACCGCCACGTTCCTGCCGAAGCCGGTTTCCGGAGTGAACGGCAGCGGGATGCATCTGAACCTTTCTTTCTTCAAGAACGGCAGGAACATCTTCCACGACGCGAAAGGGGAGGATGGCCTGTCCGCGGCCGCCTGGGACGTGATCTCCCGGATACTTAACCACGCTCAGGAGCTGTCCCTGGTGCTGAACTCCAGCGTGAACGCCTACCGCCGCCTGGACCCCCATTTCGAGGCGCCGAACCAGATCAAGGTCTCTTCCATAGACCGCGGCGCCATGGTCCGCATCCCCGCCGGCAACGAAAGGTCGGCCCGCATAGAGATCCGTTCCGTAGGGCCGGACGCCAACCCGTACCTGGCGCTGTACGCGCTGCTGCGCACCGCCCTGAACGGCGAGCCGCTGACCAAGGACGAAAGCAAGCGCGACCGCGTGCGCTTCCTGCCGGGGAATGTCTACGACGCGATAAGGATCTTCCGCGGCAGCGACTTCATCAGGGGCGTGATGGGGGCCTCTCCGCACGAGAAGTACGTGTCGCACAAGCAGGCCGCGGCGGACCGCAGTCCCAAAGAGCTGGGCATGATAGTTAAATCTTCAGAGGTGCTGTTCCATCACGACGTGACCACGCAGATGCTCTGGCATAAGTTCTAGGCGCAGCCGCGGGCCGGAGGCCCGGCGGCATCGCGCGTCTTTTGTTGTTGCGTCGGAAAAACAGCGGCGCCGCCCTTGCCGGGCGGCGCCGCTGCGTTTCCCCTGGTCCGCAGCGGTTACTGCTCTTCCTCGTCCACGTATTCGAATTCTTCCTCCGGCTTGCCGGCTTTCTTTGCCGCCGCCGGCTTGGCCTTGGCGGCCTGTCCGGCGGAGGGTTCCTGCGCGGCGGCGCCCTGTTTCAGGTTCTGCCTTTTCGCGCGCTGGCCGGACCTTTTCTGAGCGGCCGGCGGTTTGGTCAGGGCGTCGAAAGCGGCTTTGCCCGTCGGGTCGGCCGGCTGAATGGTCTTTTTCGCGAAGTCCACGTTATAGGCGAAGGTTATAGTGCCGCCGTTCAGCGGGACCACCACCGCGGCCTCGTACATGTCGGGGCCGTATTTTTTCGCCTGCCAGTAGGTCGGGCTGTAGGTGCCGCCGGCCTTGGCGGTTATTTCCGTGATCTTATCCTCCAGCTTGGGGCCGCCGGCGCGCGCGGTGTAGTAGCGCGCGAAGTAAATAACTTCTGGCGAGGCGTCGGCCGCCTGCTTTTCCGCCGGCGCCGCCGCGGCTTCGGCCTGGGGATGGGCCGGGGGCTGGGCGGCCGGTTTCTCCTGCGCGGGGGCGGGGACTTCAGCCGGAGCGGCCTTGCCGCCCGCCGGGGTAAGGAACGGAACGGGGAAGGGAATGAACCTGGACGCGTCAAAAACACCGGCGTTCTTCAGGGCGATGGCGGCCACGAAGGCCACCGCCGTCAGCAGCACCACCGTCATCACGATCTTGAAGAGCATCTTCCCCATCGAGCCGAATATCGCCCCGAGGTTGAACTTCCTGCTGCCCTGGTCCACTATTACGGTGGTTTTTGAGGCGGCCGCGGCGGCCGGGGCCGGTTTGCTCTTTTCCTCGCGGGCCGGCGGCTGGGCGCCGAATACGGTGTCCGAGTTGCGCTCGAAGACCATGGCCGGCTGCGCGGGAGCGGGGCCTTTCTCCTTGAGGTCTGATCTTATTTCTCCTACCGCGTTCTCGAGATAGGCCAGCTTATCCATTATCTCCCGCTGGAACTGGGAGTTCTTCATGCTGGACAGCACTTCGCCCATCTGGTCTATCTTGATGCGCAGCGGGTCGGTGAACGCCGCCACGTCCTGCCTGCTTACGGCGTTCTGCAGCAGGGTTTCCAGTTTGCGGTTCAATTCGTCGGTGCCGGGCCCGCCGGGGGCGGCTGCCGCGGCGGGGGCGGGCTGCGGCTGGGAGAACGACTGAGCCAGCGGCTGAGGCTGCGTCTCTAAGGCCAAAGGCTGCAGGGGCTCCGGCCCCGGGGCGGAGAAGGCCGTGTGCGGCTCCTTGGCTATGGAGTCGGCGGCGCTGCGGGCGGGCGCTTCCGTTCCCGACAGCGCGTCCGCTTTTCTGGAGATGGAGGACAGTGAGATGGGGTCGAAACTGGAAGACGACTGGGCCACCGGCTCCGGGCCCGGCATCGACCGCCCGGAACGCTCCAGGTGGTTCACTTCGAGCGAGATGCCGCCCAGATTGCTTTCTTTCGGCGGGAAAGGGTCTACGGGCGCGGGAGTGAGGGCCTTATGGTCCTGCTGCTGCAAAGGCTGCCCGACGGCTATGCCGCCGGAGCCCTGCGTGTCGGCGGAGGGCGCGCTCTGCAGCGTGCCGGCGCTCAGCCCGGCGGAGATCTCGGGGTAGGTGGCGGCCTCTTTCCAATCCTCGGTCTTTTCTCCCACCGGGGTCTGGGGGCAGATCAGCAGCGACGGGGAAAAAGCGGGCAGCGCTAGGAGCTTCTCCTTTTCGAACGGCCCCAGTATCTCGTTGTTTACATAGGCCCAATATTTCATAGCGTTCTCCCGATCTCGCTTTCTTCCCGCTCCCGGGAGGCGGCCGGACAGCTGCAGCGCAAAGTCCGGCCGACTCTTATACTAGTTTAGCCGAGGCCTGTTACAAAAATGATACTGAATCTTTAAATTGTTGTACAATGAAAACTATGGAAGTGAAAACTATAAGGATCTTTATATCCCTTTGTCTGGCCCTGCTCGGCGTTTTCTTTTTCCTGCTGCTGATCAATTTCATCGGCGTCCACCGCGGGACCAGGACCGGGGAACCGGCCGTTAAGGAAGAGCGCGGCATAGCCGGGCTGTTCTACGGCTCCATCAAGTACGACCGTTCGGCCAAAACCTCGCTGCCTTCCGAACGCGAAGGACTCTCCACCGCTTCGGTCAGGACCGAGGGCGCCATAATGCTGGTCCGGGAAAAAGATTTCGGCGGCGTGGCGGAAAGCCCCAAGAGCCGGATGGACGCGCTCAACGCGCTGGGCGGCGGCAGGAAAGGGCCGACGCCGGTCAGCCTGCGCGACGAGGATATGGCTAAAAAGATCTCCGCGCCCGCCGGGCCGAAGCAGCGGCTGGAGGACTCGGTGATGCCGGAGCTCGGCCGCAAGCCGGGCCAGGACGGGGTTACCCTGATAACGGCCCCGGTGGACTACAAGGTCTTTAAAAGTTCGGCCGTCTGGCGGGCCTTCGCCGATTCGCGGAAAATAGCCGACATCCCGCACGATTTCGCCGCCTCCGGCCTGCTTATCCTGTTCTCCGTCTCGGATTTTCCCAACGGCATTTTCAAGATCGTGGGCGTGGAAAGAAGCGTCAATGAAACGGTGGTGAAATACCGCGTGGATCCCCTGGCCATGGCCGCCGAAGCGGACCGGTCCGGCCGCGAAGCGTACGCCAGCGCGCCCGTTCCCAGGAAAGGCCCCCCGATAAGACTGGTGCAGGTCCCTTAAAACCCTATAATTTATTTATTGCGGGCCAGGCGGGCGGCGAAGAGGATGGCCTCCGCCATGCCGCCGGCGTCGGCCCGGCCGCGGCCGGCTATGTCGAAAGCCGTGCCGTGCGCCGGGGAAGTGCGTATAAAAGAAAGCCCCCAGGTCCAGTGCACGGCGGGGTCCGCGCCCGGAGCGGTCTTAAGAGGCGTAAGCGCCTGGTCGTGGTAGAGGCACAGCAGGCCGTCGCTGTCTCCGGCCAGGTGGCCCGCCCAGGCCGCGTCCGAAGGCTCGGGGCCCGCAGCGCGCAGGCCGCGCCTGCGCAGGGCTTTAAGGGCGGGCAGCAGGACCTCGGTCTCCTCG
>JAPLKJ010000200.1 GCA_026388125.1 Elusimicrobiota bacterium | reverse complement strand
GCTATTAAGGCTATACAATTCGCCCCGTTCAAGGTCGTTTTTCCCGTTAAGATAGACCAGCACGGTCCAGTCCTTGGCAGCCTGGGGGTTAATGCCGGCTGCACTGTTAGTGTTGCGGTGGCTGCTGGTATTCCCGCTGTTATTGACAGGTAAATCCAAAATCCCTTTTTCCCGCGCCGGGGCGGAAACCCGCGGGACATTCTGACCCGCCAAAAACTCCTTATCTTTTGCGCTTATACTTTTATGCTCAAGCGCGCCGGCGGCACTCCCCCCGATAACGATTGTAATAATAGTCAGAATTATTTTTCCCATAAAGTCACTCTGTTGCCGCGTATTCCGCATAATATCCGCCAACGCGTCCGCTTAGTCTGTCGTAACATTTCGGCCTGACTTAACGGCGTTCTTTTCCACAACAGCCCTGTTTGCGCCAAATCCCTTTCCGCTGCTCACTTCAACGGCAGACTTACCGTAAACACGCCAGTTCCGCTGACCGGGTCCTTAAGCGGTTCCCCGAAAACCCTCACGGATATTTTCTGCTTCTGGTGGTAATCCACGCCATGATAATGTAAAAGCAGTGTGAGGTTGCGCGAAGGCTTGCCGATAAAACGCCCGCCGCCGGCAGACACCAGCCTTAAAGTTTCATTGGGGTTGCCGCTAAGCTCCATTATTACCTCTTCACCTCCGCTGTAGCGCGGATTTAAAACGCTTACCCATACAGGGTCCGCATACACATACGCGGCATCTCCGGCATGCGGATCTGAATCAAGCCTGCGGGCCAGGTAATCAATACTTATCTGCGTCCCGTCGGTCGCCTTAAGAACAACGTGTTGCCATTCCTGATCTTGCCAGTCCTGACCAGCACCCACCGCCGCCAGTGAAGACTGGAAGGCAGGAACAGCGGGAATAGCTTGTTCAGTCCGCGCCACATCCTTCGCGCTCACCTTCTCCAACTCAAACGCATTAACCACGCCCGAACTTCCCGCCACCGCCAGCACCGCAAGCATTATTTTATTCATTATATTTTCTCCTTTTTGTTTTTCTGTTTTATTGAGCGCTCTTGCCGAGTATACTCTTTAGATAACCTTAAAAAGTTACCCGTCCTACCTCGCAAGGCGGATCCCGTAGAAAGGGGCTGCCGTCGCTGCGGGGCGGCTGAAGCGGAAATCGGTCCGCAGCATTCCGGCGGCATCGTCGAAGAACGAACCGCCGCGCAACACCCTGTTGTAGCCCGCGCTTTCAAACGCACCGCCGTCGGCAGGCACGCCCTTATATGAGTCCTGGTACTTATCCTGCACCCACTGCCAGACATTGCCTGTCATATCACACAAGCCCTGCTTTGTCTGGCCCGCCTCTCTGGCGCACTTCTTTCCGTCTTTGGACAAAACCGGCAGCGTGCTGCCTGCGCCGCAGCCGTAACCGCCAATGTCGGCCATTACGGCCTTCTCACAGGTCGGGGCAGCGTTACCCCAGGGGTATTTCTGGTTCTTGCCGCCGCTTGTAGCCGCGTACTCCCATTCGGACTCGCTGGGGAGTCTCCCGCCTTTGAATTTGGCATATTGATTCGCCTGGTTCCAGGTCACGCAGTTAACCGGGTGAAGCTGCCGGCTGTCCTTCCCCCAGTTACAATAGTCGCCGGTGGCCGGCTCCGTGCACGCCCCCTTGACCCAGCACTCCGCGTACTGCTCCACCGTCACCACTGTTTTCGACAGCTCAAAAGTTCTTATAGCGACCTCATGGATCGGCCTGGCATCCGCAAAACCCGCTTCACCGGTGTCGGTTCCCATTGTAAGTATTCCGCCTTTAATGGGGATCCACTCTAGCGGCCTGGAAGGCGCGCCCGCCGGCGAATATGCCCCGGCAACATAACCTTTGGAGACAGCAGGCAGAACTGTTCCGCTTAAGACCGAAGGCGGAACCGAGGCTCTTAAGGAATCAAGCGCGGTCTCCCCCGCGTAAGAAACATTAACGCCGAACAACACCACTGCCGCCGCGTATATTGTCTTTTTCATATTTTATTGCTTTCCTATTTACTGGTTCCGGGACTGTCGCACGTTGTTTCTCTTTCCGGTCAGGCTACATATATATTCTAGCGGGTCCGCGGCATTTTAACCTGAGGCGGTAGACCTGCGCGGGCGGCGGATTCTTACTTATACGTATTGCCCGTTCGGTTCACGTTGTTTTTTTGCCGGAAAATCAGTTTTAGTGACCGGCAGGGTCACCGCTCATGTTGCGGAACCGGAACCTACAGGGAACAGCAAAAAGCCGGGTCGGTTAAGACCCGGCTTTTATACCTCAACTATTATCGCGTACCAGGGTTACTGGCAACTACTCTGGTAGGTGTATACCTTTTTTGTATTTGACCCGTTACCCTGATAATCGGCCAGGGTTTTATTGCCTTGCAGGAACGCAGCGGTAATATTACTCGCGGTAGTTTCGTAGTAGAAGTTCACTGACTGATAGCCATACCTCGTTACCCATTGCGTATGGCAAACGGGCTGGGGATGCTGACTGGGGCCGGGGTGGGGTCCGGGGCCGAAGCCGGGACCAGAATGGGGGCCAGGACCGGGGCCGGGGCCATGACCAGGCCCAAAGCCGGGCCCGGGCTGCGGATGAGACTGAGGAATGGAGCCGAAAAGGCCTTTATCCTCTAATCCCAGGCTGTCAGCAGCCGCAGTAAGGTCTTTCAGAGCCTGAGAATCAGAATCAAAGCCCTTGAGAAGTTCCGCATTACGGCAAACAGTTTGCGGAACCTCATAAGTGCAGGATTCTATTGCTGATTGCTGCTGGGTTTGAGTGACATTGGTAACTATATCTCCCGTCAGGTCAAAATTCTGCTTTATCTGCGCGGCAGCAAGCAGGAAATGACCGTTGGTGGGAATATTACTATTGAAGTTCAACTCTACCGCCGTCGGCGGGTTGGCATTATCCACTTCCAGCCGTATCTGCTTCTGGCCACTGGACAGGCCCAGGTCGGCTCTCGCCGTAAACTGCCCCGGCTGCAGAACAATTGTTCTAGCCGGTTTGCAGCTGCCATGGCCCGGGATATATTCCTGGCAGTTATCATCGCCCGGCTGCGTAATGGTCAGAGCTTCACGCACATTAAACACGCCGCTGAAGATGATCGCGTCGCACCCTATCAGGGAAGCCATCAGGACGACCGCCCCTACACCTGCCAAATGTTTTTGTTTCATGATAAACGTTCCTCCTATATTCTGTTTACTGCACTTATCCGCTGTTTTCCTTCAAGCTCCCGCCCCTGCTATATCTTCCCGTATTTTCTGGATTTGCAGACAAGGGGCTCGCTCAAGCCTTTAACATCCACGGCTTTGCCGGTGGTCCACTCGTACCAGTATGGCTGGTCAAGCTCGATCAGCGACGTGCCGAATAAGAAGCGGCCGTTCTTGTAGTCGGTGTTAAAAGTTTCAGGCGCGCCGCCGGCGTTTATTACCACTTTACCGGACTCGTCGCCCACGTCAACTATATTCAGGTCATACATTTTTTCAGTGCGGGTCCCTATGCAGGAAAACGCGCTGCGCGATCCGAGCGAAGCGGGAATGGTCTGGCTTACGGCTTTGCCGTACTGGCAGATAAGCTTGCCATTTGAGCCGTCATGCCGGACAGTCCCCACAACCCACGCAAAGTATCCGGGAGGGGGCAGTACAATGACCGAGTCCTGATTGTTCCCAAAAACAAAACGGCCGTTATTGTAGCCGGCCTTAAATGTTTTGGGAGCGCCGCCGTCGTTTACTACAACTTCCCCGGACTCATCGCCCACATCGGCTATCTTCAGGTCGAAAAGCACATTGGACCCCGCGCTCATGCAGGCGAACTGCGCGCCTGACTGAAACGGGACAATTTCGGAAGCTTTGGCGGCCTCCGGAACGGTTACCTCAATGCTTTTTATCGCCTCTAAGCCTGTCCGCTCAAGTTCGAGAGCGAATGACCAAGCCGGATTTACTACCGCCGCGATACCAAGTACAAGTATTAATTTCCTCATTATTTTTTCCCTTTTTTTCCGGTTTTACCGCACACAGGAATATCTGGCCCAGGAATAGCCCGCGCCGGAAGTCTGTATAACCCCGCCCTTCCCGAGTAGAACCTGCTCCTCTACATAGAACGAAGTGATCGCGCCCTCCGCATAGGCCGTATGATCAGCATCTTTTACATTAGCCTTAAAAAAGCCTGCCAGCGGACTGCCGGGTTTCGGGATATACGCTCCGTCGATCAGGTACTTCTCGGTCACTTCCTTCCTGGCCGTAAAAGTGAGCAGCAACGGTTCGTTACGCCCATTGATCTCAAGTTTAATTTCGTTTATCCCGTAAGGCCCGTTGTTATCCAGGCTCGTGCATTGGTAACTAACACTTTCGGCCGCTTTTACGTCCGGAATAACGGTTCCCGAAACAGCTTTGGAAGTAACATTGCTGAGCCACGGCAGATTCAGCTTAAAGGTCTCCGTTACGCTTACCGGGTCAATAAGGTAGTTCTCGCCCACCCTTACGGACAATTCCTGCGACTGGGGATAATCCACGCCGTGGTGATGGAAGAGCAGCGTGATGTCCCGCGAGGGCCTGCCGGTATAGCGCCCGCCGCCGGCATACCACAGCTTAAAGGTTTCTGTAGGGTTGCCGCTAAGCTCCACCGTAACAGCTTCATTCCCGGTAAACGCGGGGTTTGAAACGTTTATCCACACCGGATCCGCGTACACATACGCGGTATCGCCGGAATTCGGGTCCGACTCAAGCCTGCGGGTAAGGTAATCGACGTTTATTACAGTCCCGTTTACCGCCCGAAGAACGCCGTGCTGCCAGTCCGACTTAGCTTCCCGTGAAGCCTGGGCCGCGGGAATAGCGGGAACAACTATTTCCCCGGTCTGCGTCAGCTTCACTATCTCTTTCGCGTTCACCTTCTCCAGCTCAAGCGCGTTAACCACGCCCGAACTTACCGCCACCGCCAGCACCGTAAGCAAGATTTTATTCATTATATTTTCTCCTTAATAAGTTTTAGAAACTAAGCACGGTCCGGTAATTCCGGTTATAATCGCTGTCTTCCTGGCCGTTGAACGCGAAGTACAGCTCAAGGTTCAGCTCGCCGGACAGGGGCTTAGCGGTGAGATACCTGCCGTAGAAGAACGCTCCGCCGGTGGGGTTGGAAAAGTAAGTACCGTTGTCCCTGAGAAGAGGCGTATTAACGGGCTGGTCGGCGTCAACCTTAAGATAAGCCTGCACCGTAGGCGTGGCGCCGCCAAAAGGCAGCTCCTGGGCGCCTAAGTATCCCCAGTAATACACATCAACGCCAACCACATTGTGGCCGAGGTTCTTGCCGGCAGCGGGGCAGACCGAAGCTATCCAGGCGCCATTGCTTTGGGTGATCTTCTGACAGCCTGCCGCCAGCATCGGGGCCTGGGGCGGCGAAGCAACCGCGCCCGACACGAAACCCGCGCCTATCAGCAAAGCCAGCGCTAAGAAACGACCTATGTTTTTATTTTCCATTTTGTTTTTCTCCGTTATTGAATTTTTCATCTCTAAGTATTCTCCTTAAGTAGGTTCCGGAAGTGGCAGTACCACTGTTGTTTTTCTTTCCGGTTCGGCTACATACATATTCTAGCGGGTCCGCCGTATTTTCACATGAGGCGGAATGCCCGCGCGGGCGACGTATTCGTTCTCATACGTATTGCCCGTTCGGTTCACGTTAAATTTATGCGGAAAAAGCGGTTTCAGTGACCGCCAGGGTCACCAGATGTATGCAGGAAGAAGTAATAGATCCTGCCTTTCGCCGTTATTCAGTATCCGTCGGAAGGCCGCAAAAAACTGCGCTCCCAAGCCAAGGAAAGCCTCGCAGTGGTTGTCAGACAGAATCAGCGCCGGTCTGTGGATTTCATCATCGGTGATGGATCGATAGAGATCCTGAAAAACTTTTTCAAATCAGGATCGCTGTTCGGCTCGGGAAATTTCACCATCCGCATCATGAGCCATAACCGTCAGCAGTCCCGCCCACTCGGGGACACTGGCGTACGCTTCTTTAAGGAATACCCCGAACTCTTGTTCTTAGTGACCAGCGGGGTTATCGCCTCAAAACGGTGAAAGCTCAACACTACATCAAAAACCCCGCTGGTAGTAGGCATGGATGTCCACGAACATGAAATCCCGGCATTCCTGGCGAGGCCCGTAGGGCCCAGTCGCGGGAAGCCCGCCGGCGGCGGCTCTCCCGAAAAAAGCCGCTACCGAAAGGCCGCAGAGAATTAAACGCTTACATGAGCTCATATTTAAATCCCCTATGCTAAACCCCCGGCCGTACAAGTATCCCTGAAAAACTGCGTTTTTCGAACCAAGCCGAGGGGCCTCTCGAAGCATGGCGAGGGGTATCTCGGACTAAGCCAAGGGCCGTCTCGGAGCATGCTGAGGTGGTCTCGGGAACAGTATACACATCAGATCCGGCAATTCCATATACTGCCCCGAATGGCGCTAACTTATGGTTCTGGTCTATATATTTTTGCGCTTTCCAGTTTTCTGATTATTTCCTCATCTGATCAACAATTACGGCCCAGCTCTCCGTGCCGATATCGCCGCCGAAATCATTCGTCTTAATTGAATCACCTTTATAAATATCGTCGTAGGTGATGACATGATTCCCATCCGACTGGCCGTTGGCGTTAAACGAAATCTCCATTTTGCGGATATAGTTGGAGCCGTTGCCGCAGAAAAACGAGGGCTCGAGAGAATAAGAAAGGAAACCGTTCCCGTTCCATTCCCTGGTAAGGGTTAACCTGGTCTCAACAGTAGTAGTGTTGTATCCGCCGCTATATCCCTCGCCGCACTCCGTCCTGATCACGGCTTCAACGCTGTAGGCATTGCCGAGAATACCGCTTTTTTTGTAGCCGAGGACATCCTTTCCCATGCAACCGCTTCCGACTACGGCCAGAAGAGCCGGTCCGTTCGTGGCTACTCTCACATGCTGCTGACAGTAGTCCGCCGGATAATTGGACGCCTGCGCGCCGGCCGCCGTTAACACAAATACCGCTGCGATTAGAAGTTTTTTCATTATTTTTTCTCCTTTACTGATTTTTTACGCTCAACATTTTCTTCCTACCTATATGCCGCTTATCGTACAGCCCTCATAACTCATGAACATAATTTTACTCAGTTTGCAGGCTGGAGTACTTGAGGACAAAGAACCAGAGCCGCCTTGTTTTTTGGCCTAGGAGCGGCGGTTTATCAAAAGTTATTTTTGTTAAGCCTATGGCTTAACCAATATGGTCTGCCGCGAGGCTGAATAACGCCAAGGCATTCGGCAGCGTTCTGTCTGCGCGGCCGGCGGATTCAGAATTCGCTGTTTTGAAGTGGACCAAAAAGCGATCGGGAATTAGGCCGTTCGCTTCTGTTTGGAATTTCAGGGTTGAGAAAATATATCCGGTCTGGAAATGATCTGTCCGAGGGCCAGCCGTATGTAACCGGGGATTCAGCGCCCGGCATGCCCCCGGTCTTTCTAGAAATCCCGCAGCCTGGTTATTCGTCCCTCTATCGTGTAGAGGGCGGACGTATCGGTTTTCTGCGAGATCTCATAGGTTTTTGCCGCATGAACGCTCATTTGCAGCAGCGGAGTATAACCTTTGAAGGCGGCGGCGTCAGCGCGGATGGTGCAGGCGGTGAACCACTCGGTATTGCCGGAGGCGGCCAACTTGCTCATATACTCCTTCAGCTTACCTCTCACGCCGGGCGCCATGAGGTCCATATGCGGGAAATCAACGGAAGAATATGACGAGAGAGGGCATTTGTAAGCCCCCTGTCTGACCTTTTGCAATAGCTTGGCCTCGGCCAGGGACTTTACCGCTTTTGCCACGGCGGTTTTATCAAGCTTAAGGCTCTTGGCCAGTTCGGCAACGGTATAGATCCCCGTTTCGCTGGACATGGCCAGATAACAAAGATAAGTATCAAAGCTGGAAACTACCGCGGCAAATTGGAACGGGGACATGAAATATTTATTATCAGCCAGGCTCTTTTTCAACGCCTCATGGAGCGAGGACCCCACTTTCACTTCAGCCTTCGGTGAAACTATCGGTTCCAATATATCCCTGTAGTTATCCTCCCCGGCCATGGTTTTAAGCCAGGCTACTACCAGGGTGTTGGCCTGCGGGCTCTGCGGGGGCAGCCGCAAGGCGAAAAAAAGGCGCCGCAACCTGTCTATGACAGGCAGGATCTTTCCCTGTTCCATCAGGAGGTATTTGCGGTAGGAGACCATCAGTACCGGCGCGCCGCCGTTATCGTGGTAAAAACTGTAAGCCGAGGAGAACCCGCTATCCCTCCTTAACTGGGTAAGCACTTCGGAAAATATCGTTGCCATAGGTTATCCTGTTTTTAAGATTAGCGTAGCCAGGCCGCGCCGGTAAAGTTATTTCAGGGAATAGACAGGTTGATAAACAGGGTCCGGTGAATCGTAAAAAGCGGCGAGTTCCGCTATCGCCGTGCTCAGCTCGGCGGCTTTCAATTCGCCGATCAGCTTTTTATTGGTTAACACCGCCGCGGCGCCGGCCTTGAACCTGATCCTGTTGCCGGGCCAGAAATATCTGTCCATAAATTCGCTTCTGTCCTGCGGGTCATTGAGCGGATCAAATTCGACTATAGATTTCTCATTCTTGCCTGACTTCCTGAAAAGAGAGACCTGACTTTTTGCGGCCGTATTGCGCCCCCCCAATTCCTTAAAAAGCTCGGAACTGCGGGAATACGCCAGGTATTCGGTAAAAAAAGTGTTCATATAGCCCAATCCGTAAGCAAGCTCGTTCAGATTAAGGTCTGCGGAAGTAAGCGACCCTTTGCTTTCGGCGTCAGCGAACTTTTTTAAGGCGGTTTTGCGCATATTGGCGATATGGAGGTACCAGGGCGCGTTACGGTCTATTGCGTGCTGCAGTTCATGCACCGCCACACAGGCCGTGGCGAATAAAGGCCAGTCGGCTTTATAAAAGACCACATGCGCGCGTCCGCCCATAAATCTTTCGTCCTTCAGGAACACAGCGACACGATCCTCCTCATTGACAATGTGCCCGGCACGCAACACTTCCCGGTCCGCAGGCGCAAGCAGGCCGACATGGGTAAAAGCGGGCAGTTCCGCCTCTCCGTTCTGGAAATGCCCCAGCAATTCGCTGCCTACCCTGGATGAAGCGATAAGCGTCATTATATCCTCACGGGTAAAAGCAACGGACATGAGAGAATTGGCGTTAGCGGCCCCGGCCCGGGTGAAGTTTTGCCGGCTGTCTGCTTTCACAGTCTGTGGTTCAGGAGAGGATGGCATTGCCACACCAGTACCGCCAAGTTGTTCCAGAGCGGGTGATTCGCCCACGGCATCCCTTAAATCGGAAGGATGGGCGCAATGGCGCTTATGCGCGGTAGCAGCGATAGCCGCGGGGATAAAGATCATCGCCAGAACAGATATAGTTTTTATTTTCATAACGCCCCCGTTATTTACAACTCAAAAGCATTTAACCCGCTTGAACTTACTACGGCCAAAGCCGCCTCCGGACAACTTTCGTTAATACTATACTTTCGCCAAAATCAGTATATATAGTCTACAGCATCCCCGCCATATTCTGATAGGACTTTGGTCCCTAAGTTCCAGGCCAAAGGGCCTAACGGCAGTACCAGGGAAAATTTACCATTCTTTTACTTTTGAATATATACTTATTATGCTTTTTCCAGGATGCTCCGTCGAATTGCTCATTAAAACCCTATTCCCGACGCCGGACGGGACTTTTCAGGAATCGGCCGGGCATTGTCTCCGCTTTATCTTCCTGATCTCGGCAGATAGTTTGGCAAAATTGAACGGCTTGAAAAGCACCGGGATCTCTTCCGGGATACCCATATCAGCAAATTCATCGCGGGCGGCCCCGGTGATCAGTATCACAGGTATCCCGGACAGGTCAGGAAACCTGCCCAGCATGGCGAGCATGGAATTCCCGGACATTTCCGGCATATGCAGGTCGGTTATAACAAGATCAGGCCGTTCAGCCAAAGCCAGTCTGACCAGTTCAGCCCCGTTACCGGCGCTTTTCACCTCATGCCCGAGTTTAGCCAGCAGGTCCTCCAGCATAGTCCGCAAAAGTTCATCGTCATCTGCTATAAGTGCGCGCATAAATTCACCAACCGTACGCAGCCCATGTTTTCAGGACCGGCTTTCGAATATCTTCTCTACCTCGGCGGATAGTTCGGCTAACTTGAACGGCTTATAAAGAACCGGCGTTTCTTTCGGGATATCCATGCCAGAAAGTTCACCGCGGGAAGCCCCTGTGGTTATTATTACAGGTATCCCGGACAGGTCGGAATGCATATCCAGCATGGAGATTATGTGATGCCCGGACATTTCAGACATCCGCAGGTCGATTATGACAAGGTCAGGCCTTTCCGCAAGGGCTATTTTATGCAACTCGGCCTCATCAACCGTTACCCGCATGGCTATTGACCTTTCAAAAACACAGGCGGATGTTCGCCAGATTAAAAATGACATGTCCACTAAGGACGACATAAGCCGCGTAATGAACGCCATAGACGCCTTTGCCACAGAGGCGCTATCTTACCGTAATCACGATGCGTTGCGCGGCGGCAAAATAATGGAGCATGAAACCAAAATTTCCAACCACGAAAACCGTATTACTCTGCTGGAAACCGCAAAATAACCGTTATTCAAAAGAGCCTTTCTCCCAAGCCGGACAGTAATTCTACGGAATTAAACATGCTGTCCCCGGAACTCCTATTTCCCCTCTAATTTTTCAATTCTGGCTTTTAAGGCGTCATTCTCTGCTTTAAGTTCTTTGATGGCGTTGATAGCCGCCCAGATAACGGGGTCGGCGGTAAACCGCAGGTAACCGTCCGAGCCTGTAGCAATAGCCTCCGGAATAACAGGCTGAACATCCTGAGCAAGAATACCGACATGATCAGCATGGTCAATGATATTCAGCCCGTTATTTATCTTGTACGCATAATGTATAGGGTTGATCTGCAATATCTCTTTTAAACCGCGGGTATAGCTGCCCGCTACATCCTTCAACCGCGCATCGGAATAGGTTGTCCATGCCAGGGTGCCGGTTTTTTCCGTATCTACGCTGTTCACGGCAAGCGAGCCGCCGATATATAGCTTAAAAGCTCCCGGGCTCCCCCCGATGCCGACATTGCCGCCGTATGGTTGAAGAATCATATCTCCGGAAGCGCCGCCATTGGTTGTTACATTTTGGATGTAAGGCAGATCACCAGGACCCGAACCAAAGGCGAATCCATAGCCTGAACCGCTTTTAGGTTGCAGATAAAAAGCCGCCACGGATTGTGAATTTGCCAAGCTGGTTGCGTTACTGTTTTCACCCAACACATACAATTTATTCGTTGGCGCCGTAATCCCGATGCCGACATTGCCTGCTATATAACTCTGAGCCGGAGCATCAGAATAGATCGCCCAATTACTTGCGGCAGCTGTTGGGCTAACGATACGGAGACCGTAGTTCCCTGAAGTGGCGCCAGAAACATTTATATAAACGCCTGTGTTGGATGATGCGGCTCCAGAAATGCCGGACATAATGCCGTAATTCACTCCAGTTGCGCCCGTATGATTCAGATTAATGCATGTTGTGCCTCCGGCAGTTTGCGTCACGTCCAATTTTCCTCCCGGCGCCGCCGTTCCGATGCCGATATTGCCGGACCTGTCGAGGAAGAAATTGGGCGTGGCGGTGGCTGCGGTGGCCGCGGTGGACAGGGTAAGGGTGCCGTTGGATGTTACGGTGGAGCCGCTCACAAGCTGGAGATTGCCGGTTGCGGTAAAGGTGGACTTAGCCGTGCCGGAGCCGAACTGCGCCGAACCGTTCACCTCAAGCGTGGTAGCGGGGGCGGTTGTCCCGATGCCGACATTGCCGTCAGAAGCGATGCGCATCTTTTCCGTTTCCCCCATTTGAAATGAGAGCGGATAGGGACCCGTAGTGCCGTAAGCGGAATCCAGGCTGATCACTCCGTTGGTATCATCGACCATTAAAATTAACTGCCTGTAACCGCTCCCGCTGCTCTGAATCTTGAACTGCGGATTAGCCGCATAAAGATGCAGCAGCGCATTAGGCGTCGTCGGACCGATGCTGACGTTGCCGCCGTAAGGCTGTAGAGATATATCGCCGGAAGCAGCCCCATTGGTAGTTACGTTTTGTATGTAAGGAAGATTACTAAGACCAGAACCAAAGGCTAATCCGTAACTTGAAGTGTTTTTGGGCTGTACATACAAAGCTGCCACCGATTGTGAGGTTGCCAAGCTGCTTGCGTTGCCGGCTCCACCTACAATATTTAATGTATTTGCAGGCGCAATCGTCCCGATGCCGACGTTGCCGCCGGTTTCATACATGACGGAATCGCCTACCGCGCTGGTTCCGGTAAATTTAGCGATGTGATTTACGGTCCCGCTCATACTGGCGCCGCTCGTCCCAAGCGCATTGCCGTTCCAGGTTAAAGTCCCGTTATTATTATAAAGCGTGTAGGAAGTGGCGGAAGGGACCGCGTTGTTAAAATATATCCCGGCCGCTCCGCCGCCTGTTCCTTCAACATGTAGTTTATTTGAAGGGTTCGTAGTCCCGAAGCCAACGTTACCGCCGCCTGTAATGCGGGCAACTTCGGTACCCGATGCCTGAAACGTCAATGCACCAGCGCCGCTGTTTATTGTGAATATGTTATTGGTGCTATCGGTCTTAATTGAGGCTAGTTCCAAACCATCGCTTGCTCGTTTAAATCCGAGATATCCTTCAGTGCCTGTCGATCCTGTACCGAGCGTTCCGGCCGAGTGCAATTTATACGCCGGTCCCGTCGTCCCGATGCCGACGTTGCCGCCGGTTTCATACATGACGGAATCGCCGACCGCGCTGGTTCCGGTAAATTCAGCGATGTAATTTACGGTCCCGCTCACGCTGGCGCCGCTCGTCCCAAGCGCGTTGCCGTTCCAGGTTAAAGTCCCGTTATTATTATAAAGCGTGTAGGAAGTGGCGGAAGGCACCGCGTTGTTAAAATATATCCCGGCCGCTCCGCCGCCTGTTCCCTCAACGTGAAGTTTATTTGAAGGACTCGCCGTCCCGATACCCACATTGCCGCCCGATACGGCCAGATAAGCGCTTGAGCTTACAACCAGGCCTGCGCCAGCGGTGTTGGTAAGCGTCACGCTTGACGCCGTTATACCCTGGCCGGACGACAGGGTGGTGTACAGCGCGCCCTGCGACGTCATGCTGGCCACTATAACCCCCATGCTGTCGCGCCAGATCTGGGCGTAGATATTGGCCGCCGTGCCGGAAGAAACCACGTCCAGCGCGGCCTGCGGCACGCCGGTGGAAATACCCACCAAGCCGTTGCCAGTTATGAACACGCCGCGGTTCAGCGTGCCGCTCATCACCGGGTTGGTGGAGCCTGTTACAAGGAACCCGCCGCGGTTCTTGAACACTGTGCGGTCGGCCACGGAGTTGACGTTTGCCACGCCCAGGGAATCCGACCAAGTGAACGAACCATCAGCGGTAGAAGAAGAATAGTCGCCCGCCGCAAAAGAATACTGCCCCAAGGCGGTGTTCCAGCCGCCGCCGGGCACCATGGAATAATATCCAACGGCGGTGTTGGAGGCGCCGCCGGACACCACGGCGCCGGCGCCGGAGGCCTTATTTTGGGAACCGCCGGACACCGTGGCCTGGCTGGCGGTAGCAGCATTTCCACTGCCGCCTCCAACCACGGCGTTCGAGGCACTGGCGGTGTTAGCTCGTCCACCGGACACGGTCGCAGGGTTTGACAAATTACCGCCGGCCCTGTTACCCCACCCGCCGCCGACCGTAGAGTAGGGATAAAAAGCGGTATTGTTATACCCTCCGCCAATTGTGGTATACAAGGCGGAGGCCATATTATCCCTGCCTCCGGCTATAACCGCATAAGCCCCGCTGGCGACCGAGGCCGAATCCACGCGGTAGTTCTGCAGGTCCACCGCGCCTATGCCGCGCGCGTTGGGTAAAGCCGTACCGTTGCCGAGGCCCATGGTCATTATGGCGCCGGACGTGGAAATGAGCAGGCCGCTGGCGGAAGAGGAAAGGTCGGTGCAGATACGCAGTCCGTTGCCCACTATGGCGATGGATGCAACATTGACCGCGCTGTGCTGCGCCAGGTCCAGGTCCTGCGTGGCCGTGTGGTTGCCCAGGTTATCGCCCGCGCCGGACGCGGAACCCGAACCGCCCAATATTCGCCAGCGCAAGGCCGTACCGTCGTATTGAAGCATAAGGGAACTGTCGGCCGTCATATGCACATCGCCGCCGGTGCCGGTAATTATGCGGTCAGCCGCCATAGTGGCCGACGCGCTCTGGTTCGCCAGCGTCAGCGCGTAATTAGACGCGTTATGTAAATGCAGTATCTGGCCCGGCACGCCCGCTACTATTCCGTAGAACGTAGCCGCATCCGCGCCGGTATAGCGCACCGTAGACGACGCGCCAAGGTTGGCAGCATACTGGTTGCCCATGTCAGTATAATCGCTGCCGAACAGCAAGGCCTCCGTGCCCGAAACGGTCAGATCGGCAGTAGGCGACACAGTACCAACGCCCACCTTGCCGGAAATAAAGGTGTTAGTGGTGATATTGACGCCGCCGTAAGGCGTGGCCGGGGAGGCGTTCACCGTGGACAGGTCCAGGGAATACTGCGCAGGGATATTAAACCTCCCAGCAGTCATCAGGCCGGTGGCCGTCATGGAGGCCACTACCGTGCCGTCAGCCGCGCGCCAGATCTGGGCGTAATCGCTCGCCGCGGTACCGGCGGCCACCACGTCCAGTGCGGCCTGCGGCGTGCCGGTGGCTATACCCACAAGGCCGTTGCCGGTAACAAGCATGCCGCGGTCTAGCGTCCCGCTCATTACCGGGTTGGTGGACCCTGTAACCAGGAACCCGCCCCGGTTCTTGAACACCGTGCGGTCGGCAACGGCGTTAATGTTCTGCGTACCTTCCGAATCCGACCAGGTGAACGCGCCGTCGGCCATGGAAGCGGAATTGTAGCCGGCCGCGAAGGAATTACTTCCGCCGGCCGTGTTCGCCCAGCCGCCCGCTGCCATGGCCTGCGCTCCGCTCGCCGTATTCATTCTGCCGCCCGCCACTGCCGCGTAACTGCCGCTGGCGGTATTGTTCCGCCCGCCTGAGACTACGGCATATGTGTTACCGGCGGCATTATCGCCTCCGCCGGTTATAACCGCATAGGAGCCGCTGGCCACCGAAGCCGGATCCACGCGGTAGTTCTGCAAGTCCACCGCGCCTATGCCGCGCGCATTGGGTAAAGCCGTACCGTTGCCGAAACCCATGGTCATTATGGCCCCGGATGTGGAGATGAACAGGCCGTTGGCGGAGGAAGTAAGGTCGGTGCCGATACGCAGCCCGTCGCCCACTATGGCGATGGACGCAACATTGACCGCGCTGTGCTGCGCCATGTCCAGGTTCTGCGTGGCCGTGTGGTCGCCCAGGTTATCCGCACCGCTTAGACCGGTCAGGCTTGAACCGTCGCCGTAGTACTTTACCGCGTGCGCGCCGTCGCCCGCCACCCAGAACATATTGGTGACGCCCGTGGATACCGCCATTATAGTGCCGGTATAGCCGGCGCCGCTGGAAACCACTAGGCGGTAAGACGGCGCCGTTGTCCCTATGCCCACATTGCCGGAAGAGCCGTATGTGAGCACATCTCCCGCCGTACTATCCCACAGCCGGGCAACCCCCGACATGCGATAGAAACCCGCGCTGCCATTCGTCAACCGGTCTTGGGCGAGATATATGCTGCCCATCCCTTGTGGCGCCCTCGGCCTTAAAATTAACCGGCGCGAATGAATCCCAGGTCAAGGACGGATCGATGGCATCACCGTAATAACTTGTAAAACGCGACGTGGGCGACGCCGTACCGATACCGACGTTCCCATCATATCTGACACGCATTCTTTCCGTGTCCCCGGCGGTATAGGCGGCGGTCTTAAAAACGATATTCCCGGTACCGCTGTTTATTGGCGGCACGTTTAGCCGGTAATTCTGGTCGCCGTTGGAAGCGATAACAAGATCATTGCCGGACTGCCCGGCATAGCCGTAATATTCCACCCCGGACCTGATGTTGCCTATTACATGCAGAGTATCCAGCGGGTTCAGCGTTCCGATGCCCACGCTGCCCGCTGAAACTACCAGCCCCGATGAGATCATCACGCCCGGCAGGGAGGCGTTCTGCGCCGTGAAAGCCGCTGTAGATCTGAACGTGTTCGCGCCGCTGAAGGTCTGCGTAGAGGCCAGCTGCGGTATTCTGGTCAGCGCCGAGCCGTCGCCCTGCAATCTGCCCGTATACTCGGCGGCATTGACGAATAAAGGGAGCAACAAGTATAGAAATAGGATCGATCGCTTCATTTACAATATCCTTCTACAACAGGGGCATGAACATCACCCCATCGCCTCAACGTTTATTGCACGCGAAGCGCCCACGCTCTATTTAATCAGCGGCCGCCGGTAAACCGGCGGCCGCCACCCGTTCTTCACTTACAGATACTCACAAACAACACTGGCTGTCGGGGTTATATCCTGGGCAGACGAAGTGATCTGACCATAAACCGCGGTTCCCGCAGATATGCTTGCAGGCCCGTCCGTTGATGATGTTGCCTCGCCCACCACCGTTGACGGCGAAGTTGTCACCGTTAACTTGTTGGTCCCGTCACCGCATTCCCAAACGGTATCCCCGGTCCCTTCACCGGCCGACAGAATGGTCACGGTCATCTTCGTCAGTTGGATCGCTCCGGTAGGAACCAGGTTGAAGAATTTCGTCCCGGCGCCGAGTGTGCCGTTAGAACCTTCAACGCTCCGATGGATAGCGCCAACGCCGAGCGGCAGCTTGCCGTTTTCATCCAACAGCACTAACTGGTTGCTGCCATTGAAGTCATTACCCTTAAGGGTTACAGCCGTGGTCAGGCGGGCGTTGTCTACCGTCCCGGACTTCAGCTCGGTGGCGTTCAGGTTAAGCAGGGCCGAACCGTTACCGGCAAAACCCGCTCCGGTAATAGTGGATATGTTCAGACCCGTACCCACTAACACCCGCGTGGCCACCGTGGCGTTCTGCACTTCGAACCCGGTTCCGGTTATTGTTGACTTATTTACGCTGTCACCGATCACCGCTTTCTTACCCAGCACCTTACCAGTGTAAACTGCCTCAACTGCGAACGCGCTTGTAGAGAGCAACCCTACAAGGGCGAATACTGCAAGGATACTACCACCGTTGGCGTATCTTCTTGCGTGCTTGTCTGCATTTTGCATGATACCTCCGTGTTTTTAGTTATTTCTTTTGATGATACTGCGATCACTCTCTGACCGATACTGTCGCTCCCGCTAACCACAACATCAACAAAATCCGTATCGGAACCGCACCGAAAAGTTGAGGAACCCGCCGAGCCGCTTACGTGAATTGTGGCGGTAAGTTTACGCAAGGTAATATTCGTTGCCGGCGTGAACGCGTAGAACGGAACCCCTACCCCCAGAGTGCCGTTATTCGCGGCAATTTCCACCACTGTATTGGTGGACAGCACCCCAGTTAATTGCGAGCCGTCACCATTTACTTTAAGGTACCCGGCCTGGGCGTGGTCGCCCCAGCCGTGTGCGGCGTTCCATCTAGCAATATCCCCGGCCTGGATACCCGAAGAAATATGGGCGGAAAATAGCGGATCGGCCTCGGCGTTGGCTAAAGCCAGCGCGCCCAGCCCGGCTACAGCCGTCGTGGTTATGGCCACGCGATCGTCGCCGAATTTCCCGGAACTGATGGCTGCCGTAGACAACAGCACTTTAGCGTCGGTAACCGCGTAGCCGGCCAGCTTCGCGGTGATAACGGCTCCGTCGGCCAGGCCGGTGCTCTGCATGCCGGTCAAATTCGAGCCGTCCAAAGCGGGCAGTTTGCCGTCCGCGCCCAGCTGTACAAGCTGGTTTGCGCCGTTAAAAACATTCCCCTGCGCGGTTACAGCCGGTTTATTGGCTATCGCCGCCCAATCTGCTCCAGCCGCCCAGGCGGCCGTGCCGCTCCTTACGGAGTATAAAGAGTAAGCGGAGGCAACTATCCTGTAGCGGGGTTCCATTTCATTATCGATTCCCACTGTCATGCCCAGCCAATAGGTGGCGGAGAAGCTTATATTAAGAGGATTGACCTCCCCCAGCAGCACGCTGTAAACGCCATAACTGTCAAGATTCACGCTCTGGGTTTCGCTCCAGACTGGCGTACCACCGTTGGGGGTAGTATAAAGCCTGAATACCATGGAAACAATACCGGTGGCGGCTCGCCCGTTCGGATCGGTAAGCTTACCCTGGAAATTTATTATTTCCGGGGCAGCCGCCCAGACCGGACTTGCCGCGGTTAATAAGAGAGTGAACAGCCCAGTCAGTACGGCGTTAAGAATACCTGTTTTTCTGTTTTTCATACGCATCTGTTCAATTTAAGGGTATGACCGAAATTATTTTGTCGTCAGGCCGCTCTTTCTTTTCATCCTGCCCGCCGAATTTCACTCCCAGCGAGAACCGGTGGGTGATCCCCAGGTCGGTGAACGAATTCCAGGCATAGTCGAACTGGTAATCGTCCCATTTAATACCCATGCCGGCGGTTACGCCTGAGAGGAAACCCAGCTCTTTTACAGTATCGCTCTTATACCCGGCCCGGGCGGCCAGTATGAATTCACCCACCGCGCGCCTATATTCTGCCCCGGCGCGTAAGTTAAGGTCTTTTTCCGCGTAGTTAAGGTCCAGCGCGGCCAGAAAACCTTTAAACAGCGTCAGTGAACCTCCCGCGCGGGCTATCACCGGCAGCGGGGCCGCTTCGGACACATATTTCGCTTTCGTTCCCACATTCTGCACGGCCAGGCCCAGGTTCAGCAGCTTGTCCCCTACCCGGAAACCGCCATATTGCGCGCCGATATCTACGGCGCAGGAACGCGCGGTCTCTTCTTCCAGGCGCGACGAAACGAATTTTAAGTTCGCGCCCAGCGCCAGATCTCCCTTCGCGCGGGCATAGGAGAGAACCCCCATCGTGTCAGCCATACTATAGTTCCCGGCAAGCCGCTGCCCGGTATTATCTGCTTTCTGAATATCACCCGTATTCAGGGTATTGAACGCCACGCCTATGGTCCCGCCCAGCGCGGGCTGGCCGAACGCGATATTGGAATAGGTTATGCCCTCAAGCCACAAAGCATGGGACATGGTCACCTCGCCCCGCTTCATCTCGGCCAGCCCTGCGGGATTCCAATAAATGGCGCTCACATCGTCGGTCGCGCCGGCGAATGCCTCGCCCATAGCAGCCGGCCTGGCGCCCACGCCCAGGCGCAGGAACTGGAACCCGCTCGTGCCCCGGGCGTCTCCCGCAAAACAAAGATTAAAACAGCACGGCAGCGCCAATGCCGCCAGCACTATCCCCGCCATGGGCTTTTCGTGCGTCATTATCTTATGATCCCGAATTTACCCCTTGCTTTGCCGCCGCCCGGCGCGGTCATCAAAAAGATGTAAACGCCGCTAGCCAGCTTCCGGCCGTCGTTATTAGCGGTATTCCATTCGTAGTAATCGACCGTTGTATCGGTTTTGTGAAGTTCGGCCACCTGTCTGCCGGTTATCTCGAATATTCGGATAGTCGCCTCCGCCGGCAAATGCTTGAAAGTGAGTTTGGCGGCCTGGAAGCTGCCCGGGCTGTTCGGCTTGAAAGGATTGGGGTACACATAAGCGTCGCTTAAATTTGCGGCCGGCGGGTTGAGCAGTACCGCAGTCTGGCTGACAAAGCCGCCCGAGTTGCTGTAATGGGCGCTTTTCGCGCTGCCGTACACGCTCTGCCCGAGCGTGCCGGCCGGGTTCCTGTAGTTCAGCGAAGCCCCGCTCCCGCTGCTGTTTACCGATATCGGAACAACCGATTGCAACAGGGAATTTATAAGAACGCCGGCATACACCAGCGGGCCGGCCAGCACCGCCGCCAGGAACAGGAACGAGAATTTGCTGCGGCGTTTTATCATTAAGGGACGCACTTAGTTAATTTGCTTTTCATGCTGTCACGCTGCTCACACTACCGGGATTTGAATCCTGAAACACAATGTTATCGCATTCGTACCGCATCCTTACCTGTCCTTGTGCCCGACGTTTTCTTTTAAACGGCCTACCGGAAGTACCCAAGGAACTTTACCGTTCCTTTACTATGACCCGGAAAGGTAATTTATACGGGTTCATTGACCGGCAATAGCCGGCGATGAAACAGGTATATTTCCCTCCCAAGCATTTCGGGCCGCGGCACGGTAATTCAGCCTTCGCTTCTGAATTTATAACCCAAAGACCTTACCGCACAGATCGGGCTTCCCGCTCCGCCAAGCTTCCGGCGCAAATTCATAACTGTTACATCCACCACTTTTGAGCCCGTTAACACGGCGTTATGCCAAACCGCCGCAATAAGGGAATCGCGCGAAAACACATTATTCGGACTTTCCATAAAAACACGCAATAATTCGAATTCCCTATTAGTCAATAAAAGAGGCCGGCCTTTCACGGTAACGGTTATTGCCTTAAAGTCCATTGTTATCCCGCACAGGCTCACAGCGGTTTCCGCGCCGCCATATACCCGCCTCACTACCGCGCCTACCCTAGCCCGCAACTCTTCAATAGCGAACGGCTTGGTCAGATAATCGTCAGCGCCGAACCTTAACCCGAGTATTTTTTCCCTGACATCCGCTCTTCCGGTAAGGATGACTATCGGTATAGCCTTGAAGCGCGGGTCTTTCTTAAGGGTAAGACACAATTGAAATCCGTCTCCGTCAGGCAAACCTCTATCCAGGATAATAACTTCGGGCTTGTTCTTTTCCAGCTCGTCCCGGCATTCTCCCAGCGACGCTGCGCAATTAACTATATGCCCGTCTTCCTGAAAAGCGGTTTTCACTATTTCACTATTCAAAATGTCATCTTCAACAATAAGCAGCGTAAGTTGTCTCATAAACTCCGGCATACCAACGGGTGCGGCGGCACTTTAACAGGCTAAACACTTCGGCTCCGTTCTATTTGCGCTCCGATGAATTAACGGGAGTTCTGGCGCTATTTTTAATTGGCGGAGATATTCGCGTATAAGGACCGCATTCGAGTCTGCTGTCTATCGCGGCTCTTACTGTTTCCACAAGATTTTTAACGGTAAAAGGTTTTTCGACAAAAGCGAAAATATCGGAGGAGGGCGTAAACATATCCATTCTTTGTTCCATGGCGCTGCATACGATGATAGGGATATTCCGGAGCCTCGCTATTTCCTGGAGCCTGGAATGAAAAGCATAGCCGTCCATTTTAGGCATTGTAATATCAAGAATAATAACGTCCGGGAGTGTTCGGCCCGAATCGGCGGCGGTAAGAAGAACAAGAGCCTCAAGGCCGTTATAAGCCGCAAGCACTTCCAATTTTTCAATATCCATTACGTGTTTCAGAAGACACACCGTGGATTCATCGTCATCGATCACCATTACTTTAAACATAAACTCCTTAACCTTCTAGTGAAAAGGCCTTGTCAGATGTCAGCCATCCCTGGCCATATGCAAGAACGCCTCCGGGATTTTTATTTCCGGCACTCACTTACGCTATGCGTATTTGCACATTGAAATACTACAAATAAGAACTTTAGCCTGGCCTGAGGCTAAGTGCTCAAACTCCGTACCCTCTTTACTTAGGAGTGGAAGGTAATTAAAGAGGGCGGATTAGTAACCTAATCTTTCGCTTTAATACACGCAATTGGCCGGCGTATTTGATTTAACCGGACAATTAGGTTAGAATTTGGCTGCACATTATTGACAGATTCCAATCGCGGAGGGGTATGGGAACAATATTTTCGGAATTACTTACAAAGCTGCGCAAAGAGGCCGGCTTCCCGACCGCATATCGGTTCTATCATGCTAACGGAGGCGCGGCCAGCCTTAAACTTTCCTATCGCATTTATCTCATGCTGGAACAGGGAAAAATGCTCCCTGATATTGCCAGGATACAGGCGCTGCAGTTCGGTTTGCGCCTTGTACCTAAAAGCGCGGCCGCCAACGAATTTATTATCGCCTGGCTTAAGACCCTGGCCGGAGAACAGATCTTCAGGGATACTCTGGTGCCCGTTATACGGGATAGCGCAAGGACTTTCGGCTTATCGCCTATGCATGCCCCCGTGAAAAGGGCGCTGGCCGCGGGGAAGCAATATATTACTTCCAAACAATTGAGCGTTATGTTATCTGACCGGGACACATATTTATGCGCCCTGGCCATGGGAAATGACGCCGGGCTTTGGCCGGTAGAGGCTCTGGCAAAAGCGCTGAAGCTTAAAAAGAGCATAGTGGTGAAAGCCATGAAAACGCTGGCGGCGATAAAATTCGTAAAAAAAACAAAAAATGGATCGTTCCTTTGTCCGCTGGCGGCAGGCGGCATGGTGGAATATCCGCACTTGGAAACCATCAGCCGGGAACTGCTGTTAAAACTGGAGAAATACAATAAGGAACTTGTCGCTTCCGGCTTTCAGGAATGGGAACGCGGCGGTATAATAAGGGTCGATTCGGCGGCTTTCCACGGATTTTTTCCGGTGATGGGTTTGAACTTAGAGACGGCGCAGACCTATACTATCAACGAAAAGACAAATAAGTCCGCGCTGTATTATGTTGAAGGACGGATAGTAAAACTGAGGGATTTTTAAACTTATCCAGGCCGCCGCAGTAGCATCAGCTTCAGTATTTCAGTGCCTGATCAAAACAAAGCAAACATCCGGAATACCTTTAACGCTGTGCCGCAAAAGTTTTGCAGCTTCCACATGGTCCCTTGACAAGGCAAGGCGGCCTGCTACACTATAACCCTGAGGATAAGTAAGGGAGACGCAAGTCTGCTCCTGCTCGCCGCTTTGCTGCTGGCCGCGCCCGCGGCTGCTAAGGCGGCCGGCTCCGCCGTCTCTTTCGGCGGGGAAACGCTGTCCCTGGCCCCCGGCAACATACCCGCCGCGGAAAAAGCAGCCGCCGTTCCCGCGCAGCCCGCCGCGGCCGTACTACCGCTGCCGCAGCCGCGGAAGAAATATACCATAGCGCTGTTCATGAACGGCAAGAACAACCTGGGCACGTTCATGGCCCGCAAGCTGATGGAGCTGGAGGAAGTGGGTTCGGACGAAAATATAAACATCGTGGCCGAAATCGGGCTGGTTCAGCCCAAGCCGGCCTGCAGCACCTGCGCCGTAGCCAATATGTACGGGGCCGCCTGGGAAGGGACGCGGCGCTTCTACGTAGTGCGCAACCCCGACCCCAAGCATACGAAGATCGCCTCCTCCCTCCGGCTGGCCGCGCCCGACAACCTCGACATGGGCGACTATAAAAACCTGGTCTCTTTCGTAACCTGGACAAAGGCCAATTTCCCGGCTGAAAAATACATAGTAGTGATAGGCAACCACGGCGGCGCCTGGGTGGACAGGAAGAAAAAGGCCCCCGCGCCCCAGAAAGGCGTTTCGTACGACGACGTTACCAGCAATTACATAACCACGCCGGAAATAGGCGCCGCGCTGCGGGAATTCGGCGGGGCCGACGTACTTATTTTCGACGACTGCCTGATGCAGGCCGCGGAGGTGGCCTCGGAGGTAGGGACCCAGGCGTCCTTCCTGCTGGGGTCGGAGGAGATCAGTTATACCAGCCACTTCAAGCCGGCCAGGCTTTTCGCCCCGCTGAAGGCCGATCCCGGCATGACGCCGGCGGCTTTCGTCTCCGTGTTCATGCAGACCTTTTCGGCCTACAACGGCGCCTTCTGGAACGCCTACAAAAAGTACCCGGGCACGTTCTCCGTGATAGACACCGCGAGAACGGCCGGGCTCGAGGAGCTGGTAAAGAACTACGCCCGGGCCGCACTGGCCGTGGGCGGCGCCCAGGCCAGGCTGGCGTTCCGGCAGGCCATGAAGGACGTGATCCGCTATCATTACAAGTATTGCGCGGACCTGTACAATTTCGTGCAGCTGGCCCAGCAGAACATGGCCGCCAAAATAACCGAAGGCAAGATCCCGGAGTCGGACCAGACGCGCGCCCTGGACTCAGCGGCGGGGGACCTGCGGCGCTATATCTCGAACGAACTGGTACCTTACAATTTCGCTATCGGCAGCGCTGACGGCACGGAATACGCCAGGAGCCACGGCGTGTCCGTCTATATCCCGGCGATAACCGCCAGCACGGCGGATAACCTGGCCACGGCCGCTTTTATCGCCGCTCCCCCCACGCTGAAGACCAAATACACCGACCTGGCTTTCGACAAGGCCACCGGCTGGAGCGCTTTCGTGAACTACCTCACCGCCAAATAAAGCCGCGGGCGGGGAACAGCCCCGGCACACGGGTGTTTCCGCCCGGGATTAATACTATAATTCCCTGAACCATGACCGAAACAATAGGCTTCTGCCAGGAGACCAGGCCGGAAAACTGCGGTTTCGTGCTTTTCGGCGCCACCGGCGACCTGGCGGGCAGGAAGATAATTCCGGCGCTGTTCGGCCTTTGCAGCAAGAAGCTCGCGCCGAAGAATTTCTACCTGCTGTTCGCGGGCCGCACGCCCCTGGACCGGACGGAATTCGAAAGCCGGCTGGCCGCGATAATAGAGAAGTCGGAGGGCGGCCTCAGCCCGGACTGCTTCAAGGATTTCCTGGACCGCACGGAATACCTGCGCGCGGATTATGAAAGCCCGGAATTTTACGCCCGCCTGGCGGAGCGCCTGGCCGCGCTGGGCGCTAAATTCGGCGCGCCGCGCAAGCATCTCTTTTACCTGGCCACTCCCCCCGCCGCGTTCGGCCTTATAACGCGGGAACTCAGGGATTCCGGGCTGCTCAGCCCCCCCGGCGACCGCGCGCGCTGGTCGCGCGTGATAATAGAAAAGCCCTACGGGGAAAGCCTCGAGAGCGCCTGTGCCCTGGAAGCCGGCCTGAAGCAGGCCGCCGCCGAGGAACAGATCTACCGCATCGACCATTTCACCGGCAAGGAGACGGTGCAGAACGTGCTGGCGCTGCGCTCCGCCAACAGCGTGTTCGACGAGACCTGGAACGCCGGCTTCATCGACCACGTGCAGATAACGGTCTTCGAAGAGCTGGGGCTGGAGGGCCGGGCGGCTTTTTTCGAGCGCATGGGCCTGGCACGCGACATGATGAGCCATCTGCTGCAGCTGGCCGCCATAACAGCCATGGACCTGCCGGCCTCGTTCAGGGACACCGACTTTAAAACGGAGAAAAAGCGCTTTTTCGAAAGCCTGCGGCGGCCCTGCGGCACCGAACCCGGGCAGGCGGTGCGCGCTCAATACGACGGGTACCTGGCCGAGCCCGGCGTAGCGGCAGGGTCCGTGACCGAGACTTTCCTGGCCTTCAAGTTCTGCGTGGACAACGCCCGCTGGCGCGGCGTCCCCTTCTACGTCCGGGCCGGAAAGAAGACCGGGCTCAAGCGTACCAGCATCGACCTGGTCTATAAAAAGCCGGCCCACGGCGTCTTCAAGGACATGGACACCGGCCCCGCCAATATTTTTTCCATGAACATGCAGCCGGCGGAAACGGTCTCCTTCTCGCTCATCACCAAGCATCCCGGCCCCAAGCTCTGCTTCACTAAAAAAACGATGGGCCTGGACTACCGGGAGCATGCCGAGGAATTTGCCGCGCCCACGGATTACGAGCGCCTGCTGATAGACGCCATGGCCGGCGACAGGACGCTGTTCCTGAGCCCTTTTGAAATGCGTTTCATGTGGGAGTTCCTTTCCCCGCTGCTGGCCGCCTGGCAGGGCGCCCCGGCGCAGGATCCGCTGTACCGCTACCGGCCCGGCACGCCGGGGCCGGCCGAAGCCGCCGCGCTGATAGAAAAAGACGGGAGGGCCTGGCTTTGAAGGTCCGGCAGGTAAAAAGATTCCGCAGCAGCTCCGCCATGGCCGCCTGCGCGGCCGGGCTTTTCAGGCGCGCGCTGCGCCTGAGCCGCGCGCCCGTTTTCACCGCCGCGCTGCCCGGCGGGAAGACGCCTCTGGAGCTTTTCAGGGCGCTGGCCGCCGCCGCCCTTCCCTGGGACAGGGTTCATTTTTTCATGTCGGACGAAAGACTGGTCCCCCGCGCCGCCGCCAGTTCCAATTTCGGGCAGGCGCGCAGGCGGCTCTTCTCGAAAATAAACATCCCGGCCGGCAACCTGCACCCGGTAAGGAACGGCTCCCCCGCCGCCGCGGCCGCCGCCTATGAAGAAGAACTGAGGACTACCGCCGGGCCGGCCGGCGTTATCGACATAGTTTTTCTCGGCCTGGGCGAGGACGGGCATACCGCGTCGCTGTTCGCGGGCTCTCCCGCGCCCGGCACCGGCAATAAACTCGCGGTTCCTTCCCTGGCCCCGGCCAGCGCCGCCCCGCGCAGGCGCGTTACGCTCACGCCGGAGGCTATCAACCGCGCCGCCCTGGTGGTGCTTATGGCCGCAGGTCCCGCTAAAAAAAATATTTTCAAAGCCGCCGCGAACGGGAACAAAAGCATCCCGGCCGGGGCCCTCAGGCCCCGCGGCGGCTATTACCTGCTTTTCTCCGAAAAGTAAAACACGAAGGGACATAAATAAAGACCGCCCGCGGAAAGCGGGCGGTCTTTATTTTACTCTCCAAGGCTTACAGGCTGTTCAGCAACTGTTCCACGGCCGTGGAACCGTCGCCGCGCAGCGGCGTCACGGGCTCGGTAAAGACCACGTCCGTATAAACGTCGCTGGCCTTCAGGGCGTTGCCGGGCAGCACCGGGATGGTCTGCGTCACGCAGTGTATGGAGCCGCCGGCGGTGATGCTGTCGTCGGAGGGGACCTGCACCACGGTCACGCCCGGGATCCCGGCCTCGTAGGCGGCTTTGGCGGCCGCTTCTTCCGCGGAATGTCCGGAGTAGGAAGGTATGATGGCCACTTTGTTGACTATCAGTGAATTGGTGTAGGTGTACCAGGTGCCGTTCTCCTGCCAGGCCTTGACCGGTATGACCTTGAACATTTCGCCGTCGGCGGCCTTGCGGTTCTTGAAGAAAGCCATGGCTTTCTCGGAATTGGTCTTGAACGGCTCGGTGTCGGCCACGGAGATCAGCACCGTGTGGTCGTTGAGGAGCTTCATGAACATGTCGATATGGCCGGTGCCGTCGGAGGGCTCTCCGGGATAGCCGGAATATTCGAAAGTATAGATGTTCTTGACGCTGAAATAGGACTTGAGCGCGGCGTCCACCTGGTCCTGGGTCTTGTCGGAGTTCCAGATATAGGTGCGCTTGGTCATGTACAGGTTGCCCTTGGAGTCCACCATCAGGTTGCCGCCGTCCAGTATTATCGGCATCGCGTACACTTCGATCTTCTTGGCCTTACCGAGGTTGGCGGGGAGGGCGTCGTCGTTGCGGCGGTACTGGTAATGGCGGTAAGTGGTGTCCACTATGCCGGGCTTGTTCTGGCCGGCGCTGACGCCGAAAGGACCGTAGTCGCGCATCCAGACGGTGTCTATCTTGGCGTTGATGCGGCTGTATTTGGCGGCGGGCACGCCCTGTATGGAAGCCGGGGCGGCGACGCCCCACAGCTGCGCGCTGCCGGGGCCGGTCACGGCCTGGCCTATGGCGGCAAGCATGTCGGTGTAACCCGCCCAGCCTATGACCACGGCGCCTACGGGCTCATATTCGGCGGGGATATGGAAATCGGCAGGAGGCGCGGCCTTCTGGCCGGCCGCTATGGAAGGCGCTCCGCCGTCCGATATTTCGCGGGCGGAGTCTATCCAGTTAGGGAGAGGTTTTGTGATATCCAGGGCGAAAGCCCCGGTGGAGAGAATGCTTAAGAACGACAGCGCGATAAACCCGGTGTTCTTCTTCATGCAGGATCCGCCTTGTTGTAGATTGCGCGTTCTTCAGAACGCGGCCCGAACAGTTCCAAATACTGCGCTAATAAATTATAAGTTTAATGGCTTTCCCTGGCATGAGCACAAAGGGCAGTCCGGACATGGGTCTAAAGGCCCATAGGCAAAAATTAAGGGAACAGGGGAGGTAACTGCGGGAAAGGCTTATTCCTCGCTTTTCTGGCCGTCAGCAGGCGTGTGTTGGCGGGGATGCTGGCCGCCTGTGACTCCGTCCGGCCGTTTAAAATCTATGACATGCCGCCGCCACCTGGTATTGGAATATTTCAGGCCCATTACCACCTGCCCGCTATTTTCCGTGGTCATGGTCAGATAGCTCATGGTGATCCCATGGTCGGTGCACAGTTCCGGGGTAGTGTTACAGGAGGTGGAATAGATCCCCGTCATCGGGCTTTCGAACCGGACCTCTATCCTTTTTAAAAATCTATGTATCTCTTTTCGCAGCTCCAGCTTCCGCGTTGCGGGCAGACTGGCGTACTTTGGCGAATCGGGTGCGGCCACCTCAGCCGATTTAGTATTATCCCCGTCGGTGGCGTTGGCTTTCAGCAGCGCAGGCTCCGGAGGCACCTTAGCCTCCTCGTCGGTGACATACTTGACCTCCAGCCCTTTCTGCCTGTCCGTGACCACTGATTTCAGGGGGTCCGCATCTTCCTCCGCGGTATCGTCGGGGGAGAGCATCGATTTGTCGTATTTGCTCCTGGTAGCGGCGCCGGCGGCCGTCTTATCCGCGGCGGCCGTTTTCCCTGCTTCGGCCCCGGTTTTACCGTCCGCGGCCGCCCCGGCCTTGCCGTCCTCGGCCGCTTTCGGGCCGGAAGCGGCAGGGGCGGAACCTCCCCCCGCGGCACCGGCTCCGCCCGCGGCCGCGGCGCCGCCTGACATTTTGGAATTATAGCTGCTCTGGGCCCCCGACCTCTCGCTTTCGGAAGCGCCGTCAAGAGAAGCCGTGCCTTTTCCCTGCGTATTGTTGAAGCCTGAGGCCGCGTTGCGCGTCCTGTCGCCGTAGTCCGCGCTGCCCTTGCCGTAGCCGGGACCTGATTCTGAGCCGCCCGGCCCTTCCCTCGGGGTCAGTGAGGCGAAAGTCCGCGGCGCCGCGCTGCGCAGCCCCTCCTGCGCCGGCACATTAAGCACCGCGCGCGGAGAATAGGCCGGCGCCTTGACCTCGGGGGAAGCGGAACCGTCCCACGCCACCTTCTTGGAAGCAGCCTTGGGAGCGGGCCCGGCTGCGGCTTCAGTGAGGCTGCCGCCGGCTCCGCCGCCGGCTACGCCGCCGCCGGACGAGCCGCCTTCGCCCATATCGGCCCAGGGATTGCCCCCGGACGCGCCGCCGTCTTCGGAACTCTTCTTGAAATATTTCTCGAACTCATCCTCGGCGGAATTCTGTTCCTGGGCGGGCTCCTGCCGCGCGTCCGCGGTCTGCACTGCGGGAGCGGCTGGCCCGGCGCCGCCGCCGAAGAAACCGGAGATATAGTTCCCGGCCCTGGTCTTCAGCTCCGCGCCCTTTTTTTCGACGTCGTGAAAATAGACGGAAGCGGAGGACGCCGCGCCGCGGAGATTAAAATGAGACTGCATCCCTTCGGGCTTTCTGGATTCCGCGTCCATATAGACGAAGAACAGGAACCCGCCGGTAAGAACGACGGTGGAAGCAAAAGCCAGCACGAAAACCGGTTTCGAATTGCCTTCCATAACTCCCTCTCCCGAGCCGCGCCGGGCGCGCTCTTGACCGGGGAAACCGCTGCCGCCTCTCGACCGTCCGGGCTGCCGCAAAACTCCCGGAATTCCTTACCGATAGTATAGACGCTTTTTTCGGATTCTGCCAGCCCCCCCCCTGCCGGGCCGCGCGGTTCCTCGTCGGAGAGAAGCCGCGCGCCATGCTGAAAATAGGCCTTGACAAGTCAAGCCATCCAGGCATTTGGGCCGTCATCCCCGCCCGTTACGATACCGGCATAGAAGCCGGAAAAGAACGCGCCGCGGTCACCGGGAAAAGACCGAAGGCTTTATTTCTAAGGAGTACAGGTTACTGGCAGGAACAGGTAAGGGGCTCTTATGCCGGGCTGTTAAGGAAGCGGTAAAGGGCGACAACGCCGAAGCCGCGAAGTTCCGGCCGCTAGATAGCGCGGGCGCGCCTGAGGCCCCACAGCGAAGCCAGGGCGAAGACGGCGCTGGGCGCCAGTCCCGCCGCGAACGGGGGCAGCAGCTCGGCTTTGCCCGCCTCCTGCGTCATTATTATAACGGCCCAGAAGAAAAAACCCACGCCCACGGCCAGCCCGAAGCTCAGGATCCTGTTGTTGGTGCGCAGCATCAGCACCATCGCGGCGCCTATCAGGGCCATGGCCGGGTTCGCCAGCGGCGCGGCCAGCTTTACCCAGAGCAGCGTGTTCTCGGCGGTGGAAGGGGAGCCCACCACGCGCAGCCGGCGCAGCCGGCGCAGCACCTCCAGGGAGGAGACCCCTTCCGGAACGAGTTTTTCCAGGATCAGGTTCTCAGGGGGCACAGACACCCCGGACTCCCACGCGGCGAAATTTTTCATTACCGGGGCTGCCTCGCCCTGGTACTTTATGGCTACCCCGTCAGAGAAGACCCAGCGTCCGGCATCCTTCCGCCAACTGGCCCGGGCGGCGTTCACCTCGGTGAACAGGCGCCCTTCCTTATAGATATTGAGTATTACCCCCTCCATCTGCTGGCGCCGCCCGTCGAACATCCGCGCCGTCACAAAGACCTCGTCGCCGGCGGAGAAGGAAACGTCCTTTTTTATGACCTGCCGCCAGTCTTCCCGCGCGCGCAGCTTGTTCTCGAAGATGTATTCGGAGCGCAGGTAAAAATCCGGCGCCACGGTCTCCTGCAGCAGCAGCTGGCCGGCGCCGGTCAGCGCCGCGCAGGCCAGCAGGGGTTTGAGCATATCGAAAGGCCGCCAGCCGCCGGCCAGGCCGGCTTTCCACTCGCCGCGCGAGATCATGCCGCCCAGCGCGGACAGCACCGCCAGCAGCGTGGCGATGGGCATCATCTTGACCATGAAATAAGGCGTCTGGTAGAGGATATACCGCGCGAACAGCCCCGGGCCGGAGCCGCTTTTCATGAAAAAGTTCAGGTTGTCGAAAAGGCTGCCGAAGATCAGCAGCAGGCAGAACACCGCCAGCCCGAAGCCGAAAGGGGCCCAGAAAGTGCGCGCGATGTAGCGGTAGAATATTTTATTCATCGGCAGGTCACCTGGCGAACAGGCGCTGTTTCCACAGCCACAGCCCGGCGGCCCCCGTCAGCGCGGCGGGCGCGAAGATGGCCCAGGGGAAAAGCCCCGGGTACTTGCGCGAAAGCACCATGCCGCTGACCGTCAGGCCGTAGTAAAAGAAAATTATCAGCAGGCTCAGGGCGAAACCGGCCGAGCGCCCGCGCTTGTCCAGCGCCACTCCCAGCGGCGCGCCCACCAGGAAGAACACCAGCGGCGCCAGGGCCAGCGCGAAGCGCGAGGCGGCCTCTATGCGGAATTTGGCCGCCACCTGCTCGTCCGCTATGCCGTCGCGCAGCCTCGCCATGATGCCCGGGGTGGAGATCTCGCGCTGGTTGAGCTTGCGCGCCCGGCCGCTTTCGAAAAAGAAAGGGATCAGGGTCTTGTACGAGGCGAAGCTCCCGTAAAGCAGCTTGCCCGCGCTGCCGCAGTCGGTCTGGCTGAACTGCCCGTCGGAAAGCACTATCTCAAGCCCCTGCTCGCGGACCATCCGGTAGCGCCCGTCGAGCGCGGTCAGCTTGGTGACGAACGCCGGGGAGTCGCCTTTGTTGATGCGCTGGATGAGCTTCACCCCGCTCATTTTCCCCGTAAGGCCGTTCACTTCGCGCGCGTACAGCACCCAGTCGGAGACCTGCTGGAATGTGCGCGGCTTCAGCTCTATCTTGGTGACGCGGTTTATCATCGAGATGGTGTAATCGGTGGACCGCTTCAGGCCTTTGGGGCCGGCCCAGTTATTGACGAACACCAGGAACAGGGAACAGAGAACGGCCGCGCCGAAAACCCAGGAAAAAATATCGTAAAAAGAGAAACCGCCGGCCCGCAGCGCCATTATTTCCCCGTCCTGCGACATCTGGCCGAGGCTGAGCAGCACGGCCAGCAGAAAAGCCAGCGGCAGGGAGGTGCCCAGGATGTTGGGCGCCAGGTAGAGCATGCTCTTGGCCAGGAAATAGAACGAGAAGCCGGCCAGCACGCCCTGGTTGACCATCTGCACGAAATTCAGCATCACCAGCAGGGACGCGAAGACGAACAGCGAAAGCAGAAGGTGTTTCGCGAAAACGCGCAGGATGTAAAGCCGGGCTATGGGCACGAGCATACCAATTATTCTATTATATATGGACGTCGCCGTGGAATCATTGCGGCGCCGCAGCCCCCCTTTGTACGGTGGGCAGTTTGCGTTTGCCCGGAAATCTATTTTGAGACAGATAAAACTCAGGGAACTATCGCTGACCTTGCTGCTGCCGCTGCTGGCATGCGCGGCGGGCGCGCGCGCGGCCGAACTGCCGGCGCAGCTCGGCTCCGCGGCGGGCGCGCGCTTCCTGCTGCTGGAGCGGGACACCGGCCGCCCGCTGCTGGACGCGGACGTCTCCACCGCGGCCGAGACGCCCGGGCTGGACGCACTGTCCTCTGAGCTGCCTTTCTCCTACAGCGAAGACGCCTGGAACGCCGCGCGCGAAGCGGTGGAGAGCGGCAATATCCCCGGCGAGATCGCCGCTCCCGCGCCGGTGGTGGAGGTCTCCTCCGGCGCCCCGCTGGTGCCGGAACCGCAGGTGGAGTTCAAGGAATCCGGCACGACCCTGTCGGTGACCGGGCGCAAAGTGATAGCGCTCAGCTACAGCGGCAAGAAGTTCCTGAACCGGCAGACCACCGTCACCCGCGCCCAGAGCCTCAGCCTGTTCGAAATAACCCAGCAGATGCAGGTGCGCATGCAGGGCAAAGTGGGCGAAAAGATAACCGTGAACGTCGACTATGACGACACGAAGCAGGACAAACAGGACATCTCCGTGGTCTACCAGGGCGAGGCCAACGAGGTGGTGCAGAACGTTTCTTTCGGCGACATAGACCTCTCCCTGCCCGCCACCGAGTTCGTTTCCTACAACAAGCAGCTGTTCGGCATCAGGGCCGACCTGAAGACGAACCGGCTGAAATTCACTTTCGTCGGCTCGCGCACAAAGGGTATTACCAAGACCAAGCAGTATACCGGCAACACGCAGTTCCAGACCGCGGACCTGGCCGACACCAGCTACCTGCGGCACAAATACTACGACGTGTCCTTCGGCAACACCGCCCGCCTGCCGATAAAGTCGGCGTCGGAGCGCATCTACATAGACCAGCAGACCCAGGCCCCGGTGGACGGCGTCATCGTGCTCGCCCTGACCGGCAAGGATATGGCCGTACAGACCTCGTCCTATACCGGCCGCTTCCAGCTGCTGAACCCCGGCACCGACTACATCATGGACTACGCGAAAGGCCTTTTGACCTTCAACCGCACGCTCAACACGCAGGACGTGGTGATCATAGACTACCAGAACGCGGGCGGGACCTATCTTTCGCAGAACGGTTCCACTACGTCCGTCACCGCCGACGCCGCCGTAGTGGCGCCCGCCATAATCAAGACGCAGAACGATATCGCGCTGTCCTCCGACACGGCGGTCTCTAGCCTGCAGGTGTCGCATTTACAGGAGCAGAAGACCTATTACTCCATCGGCCAGAGCAACCTGGTCCGCGACGACGGCCGGGGGAACTTCACGCTGAAGATACAGGACCTGAACCGCAATGAGGTGCTGCCCACGGTAACCAACAACATGCCGAAGTACCCGGACAACATAGAGGTGGACTTCGAGCAGGGCATCTTCCACCTCAAGCAGCCGTTCACGCTCGACGGCGCGCCGGCCGCCAGCCCCGACCCGCAGGTCTATTCCGCCTCGCCGGTCTCCAAGCGCGTGATCCGGGTGGAATATTCCTACCGGTTCAAGACCTTCCTGCTCGAGCCGGACATCGTGCTGCAGTCGGAAGTGATACGCGTCAACGGCGCTAAATTCGGCCGCAACGAGGACTATTTCATAGACTACGAGTCCGGCTTCATAACCTTCTACTACCCCGAGCGCATCGGCCAGGACGCGAAGATAGACATCACCTACGAAGTCTCGCCTTTCGGCGGCGTGGGCAACCAGTCCCTGGTCGGGGGCCGGGCCTCCTACGACCTGGGCAGCCATTTCTCGCTGGGCTCGACGCTGCTCTACCAGGGCGGAATAAAATCCAACTCGGTGCCCAGCGTCACGGACCTGACCAACAGCATGATGGTCTATGAAGGCGACGCCCAGCTCAAGGGCCTGAACCTGCTGGGGCTCAGGACCACGCTGTCGGGCGAAGTCGCGCAGAGCCGGATGAACCCGAACATGAACGACTACGCCCTGGTGGACAACATGGAAGGCGTGAAGCAGGACGACTCCGCCTCGCTGGACAGGAACTACTGGTTCATAGCCGCCAACCCGACGCTGGCCCCGGCGAGCCCGGACGCGCTCGACTGGCAGAGCGAGATAGTGAAGCTGCGCGACATCAACCCGGCCTCCACGTCCGACGGCACGCAGCAGGTGCTCTCCGTGCACTATGATTTCAGCGTTTCTTCCGAGGTTTCGATAGTTTACCCGCTCTCCCCCACCGGGGTGGATTTCTCCCAGAAGAACATGATGGAACTGGTGGTGTTCGGGGCTAACGGTACCGCCGCCGGCACCGAAGGCCCCCAGTTCAATATTCACATGGGCCAGATAAACGAGGACGCGGATAACACCGGCGGGCAGAACTTCGTCTGCACCTCCGGCCTGACGCTGGCCAACGCGCCCAAGAGCGAGGACACGAACTGCGACGAACAGGTCTCCAACGCGGAAGACATAGGCTGGCTCTACGCCCCGCCCGGGCTGCCCTCACGGCGCTACGGCGGTGCCAACGGCCGGCTGGATTCGGAGGACCTCAACAGGAATGGCCGCCTGGACGCGCAGGACTTCACCGGCGGCAGCTTCGGCTACGTCAGTAATTCAAAGTTCACGGACAATAACGATTCCCTCTCCCCGCTTAAGAACACCATTGACTTCTCCGGCTGGCACACCCTCGTCATGCCGATGAAAATAGCCTCCGCGGACGCCTATAAATGGAACGCCATTAAGCAGGTGCGCATCTCGCTCAAGAAATCCGCGTTCTCGGGCGCGCCGGTGTCCGGCACGATAAAATTCGCCAGGATCTCCGCCGTGGGGAACACCTGGAACGTGCAGGACAGCACCACGCCTTCGGACACGGGGGTATTGCACGTGGCGGCGGAGAACAACCTCGACAACGTCAGCTACACGCCCATTTACGAAGCCGGCGGCGACGCGTCTGCGGTCTTCAAGGACCTGTACGGCACGGTCTCCGAGCAGAAGCAGAAGACCAATTCGAAGAACCTCTCGGAGCAGACCCTCGCGCTGAGCTACGAAGGGATCACTTCGACCTCTACGGCCTACGTGTACAGGAAATTCTCCCGCCCCGTGGACATTTCCCAGCACGCGGAGTTCCGCTTCCTGATCAAACCCGAAAATCTGTATCCCAACACCAGTTTCTACCTGCAGCTGGGCGACGCTAACAATTATTTCCGCGCCGAGATCCCGATGTCGTTCAGCGACTGGCGCCTTATAACCATAAATCAGGAGGACCTGAACGGGGACAATATACCCGAGATCTGGACGAACGGCTCCAATTTCGACGTAACGGTCTCCTCCAGGGGCAACCCGAGCCTGCAGCAGGTGTCCCAGATCATCGTAGGGGTGACCGCCGCCGACCTCTCCCCGCACTCCGGCAAGGTTTACCTCAACGAGGTCCACCTGGCCAAGCCGCTCACGCGGGTGGGCAACGCCCGCAAAGTGGAAGGCTCTTTCGAGATCCCCGGGTGGCTGAGCTTCGGCGGCAAGCACCGCTACGTCGACCGCAATTTCCAGACCCCGGTGACGGTCATAGCCAACCAGGACAACGAGCAGCAGACCGGGTACATGAACATTACCCGCCTCTCCTTCCTCCCCGTCAGCGTTACGGCGGCGCGGCAGATAACGGCCACGCCCAACGCCTTCGTCACCGGCTCCAACAACCTGGTGAACTCCATGCAGCAGGGCCGCGTGAAAAAATTCGACGGCACCGCCACCGGCTCGCTGGCCATCAAGGCGCTGCCCAAATTCGGCTTCAATTACACCAAAGGCGTAACGGATTATACGGTGCTGAGCCGCAAGGACAACAAGGACATCTACGCCGCCAATTTCACCTACGCCGTCCCCGGCTCTTTCTTCCTGCTGCCGGAAAAGATAGACGCCAATTACTCGCTGGGGCGCAGCAAGGTAACCTATGACCCCGCCCGCCTGCTCAACCTCGCCGACCTGTACGACACCGACGAGCGCACGGATATCTACGGGGGCAAGCTGGCTTTCGTGCCCTGGAAAGGCGCTTCTTTCAATCCGGGCTACGCGCTGCAGACGGCCAGAGAACAGCGCGTTCCGCTCAGCGCGCCCAACACCTTCGAACGCTACCCCAAATCCATGCAGCAGACGGTGGACCTGAACTCTAATTTCCCGCTGGCGCGCTGGTTCAACCCGTCGGCCAGCTACTCCATCACCACCATGGAGAACAACAACCTCACCATCACCACCGTCACAGTGGCCAGGAGCTCGGCGGTCTTTTCTCCGGGCATGATCAAAGCCGTGACCCGGACGGCGCAGGGCTCCGTCAGCCTGACGCTGTCGATGAACGACCTGCTGCCCACCAGCAAGCTGCTGCGGTCGCTCACGCTGTCCTCCAACTACCAGATACAGGACGGCGATTCCTGGTCCAACATAGAGAAGGAATACGACACCCGCTCGAAGATCTGGCTCAGGGATTCACTGAGGCCGTCCAGCCCGCTCGCCCTGCGCAATTCCATCACGCTGCGCGATACGGTGACCTCCAACCAGCGCTGGCAGCCTTTCGAGGGCTACGGGCTCAAAGGCCGGCTGGCCACGCTGAACACCCTGTCGGTGACCAACAATTACAGCAACGCGGTGCAGCGTTCCGAAGTGACCGGGACCATCACCAAGAACGTCAACCGCACGTTCCCCGACATGATTGTGTCCATGTCCCAGCTGGAAGTGCTCACCCGTACCGGCCGCTGGGCGCAGAACGCCACCGTGAACATAAAATATTCGCACAACAGCAACGAGTCCAGGGACATCTCCCTCGACAACTCCGACACTTACGGCATGGACCTGCGCTTCAAGCTGATAAACAAGGTGGATACCGCCGCCAGCTATAACCTGCGGATGTCCGGCAAGCGCGACCTGCGCCTGGACCGCATCACGCAGGACGTCAGGCACAACGACTTCACGCTGCAGGGCGCCATGGATTACCGCAAGGTGCGCCTGACGCCGAAGATAGACTACGTCTCCGACGTTACAAAGGGCACGCTGGGCGTGGTGACGCAGAACACGAGGACCATCACCCCCAGCCTGCTGATGAAGGCCGATTTCCAGCTGCCCAAAGGCCTGCGGGTGCCGTTCACCAAGAAGACCATAATGTTCACCAACCGCATTATCTGGACCACCACGCTGAGCTACGCCCTCCAGTCCTCGCCCATCACTATCGCCGAGAACAGCCGCCTGTTCTCGCTGAACTCCAGCGCGGACTACGAGGCGGCCAAGAACCTGCGCCTTACTTTCAACCTGGGCCTGCAGCGCCTGTGGCACAAGTACCTCAAGCAGGACGAATACGTGGCCTACCAGGCCGGCAGCACGCTTACTTTCCAGTTCTAGAACGGCGGCAGAAGTTCCGCGGCGGGCAGGGGAAAATGGGGTTAGAACCCGGGAAAATCTGGAAATATTTATTGAACGTGGCGCTGCCGCGGGCCTGCCCGCATTGCGCCGCCGACCTGCCTTACCTGGAGCCGGGGCCGCTGTGCCTGGCCTGCGCGGCGCGGCTTGAGCCGCTGCCGGAACTGCACTGCAAAAAATGCGGCCTGCCGCTGGCCGCCGGGGGCGCGGCCTGCTACGACTGCCGCGGCGCGGGGCCGCGCGCGCTGGACGCCGCGCGCTCGGCGCTGGTGTTCAATCCGCAGCTGCGGAGCCTCCTGCACGCGTTCAAATACGGCGGCAGGGAGGACCTGGCCGAGTTCTTCGCCGCGGAGATGGCCGCCGCCATGGACAGGTTCGGCGTCTTCGCCGGGCACGATTTCATCCTGGACGTGCCGCTGCACCCGTCGAAACGGGCGGCGCGGGGCTACAACCAGGCGGAACTGCTGGCGCGGGGGCTGGCCCGGCGCAGGCACCTGTTCTACCTCGCCGGCGCCGCCAGGCGCGTAAAGAACACGCCCAGCCAGACCTCGCTCTCAAAAACGGAGCGCAGGCGGAACATGGCCGGGGCTTTCAAAGCGGTAAAACCGGAGCTTTTGAACGGGCGCCGCCTGCTGATAATAGACGACGTGGCCACTACGCTGGCCACGCTGGAAGCGCTGGCCGCTGAGCTGAAAGCCGCAGGGGCGAAATCGGTTACGGCCTACACGCTGGCCCGCGAACCGTAAAATAAAGGGGACAGGCTACTTTTTCCTAAAGCATGGAAAGTTCTTGAAAAAGTAAGCTGTCCCCTTTATTTTATTTGTACCAGACCAGCGTGGCTGCGGAATCGCCCGGAAGGGTCACCAGCGCATCTTTCCCCCCGTAACGGACGGTAAAATGCGCCGGGGCTGGGGATTCATTGAGAACTATAAGCGCCAGCGCGCCCGCCGGCGTTATGAAGGCGGCGTTGGGCAGCGCCGGCGGCAGCGTGGAGGCCACCCTGACGGAACCGGGCCTGACGAATTTCGCGGCATGGGCCAGCACATAATACGCCACGTCGCGCTTTATCAGGCCGGGGCCGATGGTCAGCGCGCCCTGGCAGTTCAGGCAGCCGCCTTCCGTATGCGGCCCGTAGGCCGGGTCCGAGGCCAGGTTCCACTCCAGCACGGTCCTGCTCCAGTTCCTGGAGCCCTCTATTATCAAAGCTCCCAGGTGCCACTTAAAATCGTCCGCGAAATTGCTGGGCCCGCCCACCCATTGTTCGGTGAAATAGACGTTCTTGTCCGGGTAAGCGTCATGCACCGCCGACATGGCCGTGATCTCGCCGCCGTATTTATGGAAAGCTGAACCGTCGACATACTTCCTGGCTTCTTTATCCGCCAGGATCTCCAGCGGATATTCAGGCCTGTCGCAATTGTGGTCGTAGAGAAGTATTTTTGTTCTTATGCCTTCTTTCGCGAACGCGGGCCCGAGATGTTTCTTTATAAAAAGCGCCTGTGTCTCGGCCGGCATGAACATGCTGGGGTTATTGTCCGGGTTCAGGGGCTCGTTCTGTATGGTGAGAGCGTCGATAGTTATACCCTCGGCCCTCATGGCTTTTATATATTTCACCAGGTAGGCCGCGTAAGCGCCGTAATATTCCGGCCTCAGCGAGCCGCCCTTAGCGCTGTTGTTGGTCTTCATCCAGGCGGGCGGCGACCACGCCGAAGCGAGCAGTTTCAGCGCCGGGTTTATTTTCAGGATCTCTTTCAGCGCCGGGATAAGCGCCGCCTTATCGGGCCCGAGGCTGAATTTCTCCAGCCCGGGGTCGCGCCCTCCCGGCGGCAGGTCGTCGTAGGAGAACACCCGCCCGTCCAGGTCGGAGGCGCCTATGCTGACGCGCAGGTAACTGAGCCCTATGGCGGCGCCTTCAGCAGAGAACAGCTCGTTGAGCAGGGCGGCCCTTTCCTCCGGCGGCAGGCCGAGCAGCAGGCCGGCGCTGCCCCCGGTAAGCGTGCAGCCGAAGCCGTCCATCGCCTGGTAGGTCACGCGGGGGTCGATAGCGATGACCGGCCCTGGTGACACGGCGGGCCGGGCCGTGAACGAAACCTGCCCGGGCTGTTTCTGGAACTTCACCGAGCCATCCGCCTTCGTCAGCCAGAATTCCGAGGACGCGCGGCTGAAGACCGGCAAAAAGAATATCAGGCCGAACGGCAGGATGAACTTTAAGGTTTTCATCCTGAAATTATATAAAAGATACCGAAGACGGATGGGGATCCGGGGCCGGGCGCGGGGCGGAACAGGGAATGAGGCTTAAAACTCGACGTCGAAGATGTACGCTGAATAGGGGGCCATCTGCTTCAGCCGCAGGCCGCCGGAAAGTTCCTCGGCCTTGAAGGAGAAGAAGCGGTCGGAGAGCTCCTCGAACAGGGCCGTGGTCTCCCCGTCGCTCTTGATGGAAACGTTCACGATCCCGCAGGCGGGCTCGGCCGAATAGTTCACGGCCACCACCTTCAGGGTGCGCCGCTGGGCCCAGGACCAGGCGAGGATGTTCACGTTGGTGTGGTTCTCCGCGTCGCAGGGACGCACGTCCACCAGCGACCATTCCCCCCCGTGAAAGGCGGGATGGTCGGTGATCTTGAGGAGTTTGACGTAGAACTTCCTTACTTCGGGGTCCGGCACCCGCTCGTAAAGCTCTTTGAGCTGCAGCGGCGGACGCACTTTCACGCCGTCCAGCTGGTTGTCGTTGTAGAACCGCAGGCCCTTTATCGTGGAGACCACCACCGCCGCCGCCAGCGCCTTCTGTTTCCCGAAGACCGTCAGCGCGGGCTGCTCGTCGTGGTTCTCTATAAAGCGGGCGGACCGCTTCTGGTAAAGCTTCTCGGCGCGCAGGTGGCCGCGCACTTCCTGCGCGCCCTGGAAACGCAGGCGGTCGTAGGTGCCCTTGTCGTAGGTGTAATCGAACCCTATCTGCTGCACGCGCCATTCCAGGCCCCAGTAAACCTCGGCCAGGAAAACGAATTCCGGGTGTTTTTCCTTTATCGCGCGGATGGCGCTTTCCCAGAACTCGTCCTGCGGCCGCCGGTAGCTGCTGCGGTTGAGCAGCCAGCCCCAGGTGGTCTCGTGGATCTCGTTCAAGGTCAGCATCACCATGTCGCAGCGCACGCCGTCGGCCATGTCCGCTATGCGCAGCAGCACGTCGAGCACGCGCGCCCTGGTATCGGGGTTGAAATAGTTCAGCTGGGCGGTATCCGTCCAGGCCGGGAAGTTGGGGTCGCGGCCGTACGCGATATAGCGCTTCTTGTCCCCCACCGTCACTTCGAAGAACCAGTCGGGATGCGCTTTAAAATCCTCTTCGGAACCGTTGATGAAGCATTCCGGGTGTTCCTGCACGTAGGGATTGTCCTTGGCCGTATGGTTGGAGACCAGGTCCACCATCAGCTTCATGCCCATGGAGTTGAGCTTTTCCCTGAGGCCCTTCAGCTCCCATTCGAAACCGAATTCGGGATTGAGCTTGTACCAGAAGACCGAGTAAGGGGAGGCGCCTATCGCGTCGGGGCCGAACCCAGGGCGCAGCCGCTTTACGTCCTCGAGCAGCGCCTTGTCGGCTTTGGCCACGCGCTCGGATTCCGGGCTGAGAGCCCAGACGCCCATCAGCCAGATAATATCGAAGCCCAGGTGCCGCAGCTCCTGCCATTCGTCGTCAGGCACGGAGGAAAGCGTCATTTCGGGCATGGAATACTTGAGCCGAAGCTGCTTAAGCCAAAGCCCGGTATTAAGCTCGATCAAATGCGGATTAGAACGCAGCACGTTGCCCTCGCTACCGATCGCCGATAAATTTTATATATCTCTACCCTTAGTTAATTATAGCAAATAGCGGTCCGCTACTTCAGATCCAGCAGCCGGTACTCGCCGGGCTCGAGGCTGCCGCTGAACCCGGCCGGCGGCAGTTCGGCCCGGGCGGCGTTCCAGGTGAGGTTCCCGATAACGGCCTTGCGCAGGCCCGGCTTGTCCCTGGACTTCAGGATATACCCGGCCCAGTTCTGCCCGGGCCCCGGCCACAGGGGTTCGATATCGTAAGCGCCCAGCTCCGCGCTCAGGGCGGCCGCCCTGGCCAGGACCTCCTGGTAAACTTTTTTTACCGCGGGGTCGCCGCCGTTCCAGTTGATTTCGCAGGGCACGCTGAACGGCAGCGGTTTGTGCTCCGCGGGGACCGCCGCGTCGTAGCCTATCTCGGCGCCGGCATACATCATTACGCCGCCCGGGTAGAACAGCGTCAGCGCCAGGGCCGCCGGCAGGCGCCGGCCGTACACCTTCTCGGGGGCCGGCTCGTCGTGGTTGCCCAGGAACATCACCGAGCCCGCCCCGCCGGTCTGCCACGCCAGGTACGCCGCCCTGTTCACGGAGCTCTGTATCGCGTAGGGGTCGCCGGCCTCGGTGGCGTTGTACCAGCCGGTCTGCCCCTCCGGCCTGGCGTCTTCGTGCTTGCTGTAGATGGTATCGAAACCGCACGCGCCCAGGTCCTCCTGGTAGGCGTAGGCTTCGGCCATGAACGCCGCCGAAGGCTTGGCCTCCTTGACCGTCCAGATAAGCTGGCGGTAGAATTCCCCGGGCGGCATGGTCTTCTTCCAGGTGCGTGCGAAAACATTGTTCAGGGCGAGATAGGCCATGTCCACCCTGAACCCGTCCACGTCGAACCTGGTAACCCAGCCCCTGACGATGGCCGTCATCCTGTCGCGCAGGCCGGTATTGGAATAATTTAGCTGGGCGGTGTCTATCCAGCTCGAGACCCCGTCCCCGTATTCGAAGCCGCCGTGGTGCACGCAGTATTTCTGCCCGTCGTGCCGGCTTTCGAAGTATCCTTCCTTCGGGCACGCCCCGTCGTAGCGGAAGCTTACGAAGTAATCCGGGTTCTCACCCAGCAGTTGCGAGTCCAGGGAGGTGTGGTTCACCACGAAATCCACTATCACCTTAAGCCCCGCCTGGTGCGCAAGCTTCACGAAGTTCTTGAAATCCTCCTCGGTGCCCAGGTCCGGGTTCACGGTGGAATGGTCGCTGATGGAGTAGGGCGAACCGCCGCCCGTGCCGGTCTGGCCGCGCACGCCTATGGGCAGGATGCCCATGGGCCAGACGGTGTCGAACCCCATGCGTTTTATAACGTCGAGATCGGCCGCGCGGAAGTCGCGGAAGAAAGTTCCCCGGCCGGCGCCGCGGCGCCCGGCCAGGTTATAGGCGCGCGGGAACAGCTCATAGATCCTGGCCTTCTTGGCCCAGGCGGCCTGGTCGTAGCGGGCCATGTTGGCCTGCAGGCCGGCCACGTAATTTTCAAGCAGGACGTTGAGCCGGGCGTTCTTTTCCGCGGCCGGCAGCTGGGAGCTCTTAAGCCCTTCCAGCGCCGTGCGCAGTTCGCCGGTCCAGGATACGTTCTTAAGCAGCGAATCCAGATAGACGAAATAATCGTCGAGGTTATTCATGAAGGGCTGTACGCCGTATTTGCCCTCCAGCTCTTTCTTGGTCCAGAGGAAGCCCTCCAGGCCGGAGCTCTGCGCCTGGGCGGTCCACCCCCCCGAAGAGTTCCGGAACATGAACGGCCGCAGCTGCGGGGTCGGGCCGTTCCAGGCGCCGGAGGACAGCACCTCCTTCATCTGCCGCAGGAATTCGTTCTTCGCGCCGGGCCGGCCGCCCCCGGGCCCGGGCAGCGCGTAAAAACCGCCGCCGTCGAAGAGGGCGGCGGCCCTGGCCCGTTCGCCCTCAGGTTCGCCGGCCGCGCAGGCGCCCGCGTACAGGGCCGCGCCCAGGCAATAAATTAAAAGGCGGCGGGCCAGGCTCATTTTTCGTCCGGCCCACCCTCCGCCGCTTCCCGCCCGGGCACCAGCCAGCGCAAGGCCAGGCTATAGGCGGCGAACCCGAAAATGACTATCAGCAGGACGCCGGAAAGGACCACCCGCCTGGCGCTGGAGAAGCCTTTGGAGGGAATGTCGCCGGTGTCCATTATTTCGTAGACCCACCATTTGGTGCCGGGCACGTTCGAGACGGAAACCAGGCTGGCGCGCCGCTTGAAAAAAACTTCGCGCGTAAAATTCTGGATGGCCCGTTCCTGCGCGGCGGCCACCAGCGTCAGGATCTCCCGCGGCGCCTGGATGCCCGGCCTTACGGTGGACATGTTCATGGAATCGGCTATCACCTGGCCGCCGCCGTCCAGCAGGCCGAAATTGCCCAGCGAATTCTTGCCCAGCAGCCTGATCACTTCACCGAGGTAGGCCAGGCTCAGCCGTCCGGCCAGGTAGTACCCGGGCTTGCCGCCGGCGGTCTCCACCGGCTGCGCCAGGATAAGCGCCGGCGGAGTGTATTCGCCGTATTCCACCGCCCCCGCGGGGGCCGCGGTTTTCGCGGCCTCTTCGAACACGCGGCTTTTGGCGTAATCTATGGCGGGCTTGCCGTCCCTGCCGGCGGACACGCGGCAGACCTCGCGGCCCGCGGCGGTGACCAGCGCGAGCTCGGAATAGATGAAAGGCATTTCTTTGGTACGCTGCTCCATCACGGACCTTCTGCCCGCGGCGCCGGCTTCCCTGAATTTTTTATCGCCGGTCAGCCGCGACAGGTTGTAGTTCGCGTTCATCTCGTTGGCGATTATCCTGGCCCCGGCCAGGGTGCGCATCTCGAAATAGCGCAGCATGTCGTTCTTGCGCAGCGCCGTGTTCCCGTAAACGAAATGCCCGCTGATTATCAGGAACGGCAGCAGGAAAAGACCGATGACCGCGGCCAGGAATTTATATTTACCGTTCATAAGTTCACCTCCGCACTTGCGGCTTGCCCTTCTTCCTCTCCAGTTCAAGGAAAGCCTTTTCTTTTTCCGCCACCCATTCGCCGAACTGAGTTTCCATCCATTCCAGCACGCTCCCGAACCCGAGCCCTGCCACGGCACAGAAGGCCCAGAGCGTCCACAGGTAATACCGCAGCGTGATCCCGCCGGCGGAGGAGATCTCGTTGATGGGGGCCAGCGCCAGCACCGGCAGGAAAACCGCGGCCAGAAAGACCAGCAGCGCGTCTTTCTTCAGGACGAAAGCCGAGTAAAAACCCAGGAAAACGAAAATGATGATAAGTTTGTAATAAACGGCCTTGGGCAGTTCATAGGCCAGGCTGCGCCCCAGCCCGCTGAAAGCGCCGCGCAGCGCGCCGGCCGCGCCGTCGCGGAAAACGAAAGCCGCGGCGGACAGGGGCTCGGTCCGCATAGGCGCGGCCGGGTCGCGCCGGTACTGGTCGATGTTGGCCCAGCGGCGCAGGGCCAGTTCCTGCGCGTAAAAAGAATTCTTGTAATGCGCCCGCTGATAGGCCAGATAGGGGACCACCAGCAGGAACGCCAGGCCCAGGGAAATGCCGGCGGCCTTGTAGTTGAAACTGCGGAAATTCAGCGCCGCGAACAGCCCGGCTACCAGCAGTACCGCCCAGGCGGCGTCCAGGCGGGCCAGGCAGGCGAGCCCGCCGTAAAGCCCGGCCAGGACGGCCCGGCGCGTGTTGAGCGCGGCGGGGTCGAAGTAATGCCAGAAAAGCAGCAGGAAGAACAGGGCGTAAAGGTGGGTGTCGCCCTGCATGGCGTAATAGCCCAGGTACGGGTTCGCGGCCAGGAACAGCGCGGCCATCAGGCCCGCGAGAATGCCGGCCCGGCGGCGCAGCACCAGCACCGTCAGCACGGTCAAGGCGGCGAACAGCGCCAGCCCCTCCGCCCGTACCGCGGCGTCGGGGTCGGCGCCGAGGAACACGGCGGCCTTCAGCGCGAATACGGCCAGCGGCTCGGACAGGCCCGAGTCGTAGAAATACCGGGAACCGGCCGCCATCAGCGAGCGGGAGGTCGAG
>JAPLKJ010000311.1:1617-15558 GCA_026388125.1 Elusimicrobiota bacterium | reverse complement strand
CCGGCCGCGATATCCCTTTCATAGTCGGGCCGCGCGCGTACGCCGGCGGCTTCCAGCTCTTTCACGCGGCTGTCGAGCAGCGCCAGCAGCGCGGCCGGGGAGGAGCAGCTTTCGAGCGCGAGCAGCTCGTTTACCCTGCCGGCGTACTTCGCCGCTTCGCCGTCCAGGGTTCTGTACTGGTTGGCCTTCAAAAGATACTCGTCGCGGCTGGCGCAGCCGGCGCGCATCAGCCATTCCTGCGCGGCCAGGGCGCAGTTCTCCCGTTCTTCCGCCAGGGCTATGCTTTTGTCCTCTAAAGCTTTCACCGCGGCGCGGGCGGCCAGGCCGTCCTTGCGGTTGTTCTCCACCGCCATGTCCCAGCTGACGGCCATGCTTTTAAAGTTCATCATGGCCTCCATCACTTCGGTGACGGAGGGCCGCTCTATTTCGCCGCGCTCGAAGCCCCTGCGCACCCATTGGTCATAAATGACCTCAAGGCGCTTACGCTCGGCGGCCAGGTCGGCGGGCGAATCCTTGGGCCGGTAAAGGTAGCGGTCGAAAGCGAAGGCGGCGGCGGCGAAAACTACCGCCAGCGCGTAGCCCAGGGGCGTCTGGCGCGCCAGGTAAAGCCCCAGCGCGGCGCCGGCCGCGCCGAAAGCCCAGATGCCGTAGCGCAGGCCGGGCGGCAGGCGCAGCACCGCGAACAGGCCGTGCCTGAACGAGGAAATACTGCTGACTTCCGGCAGCAGCTTCTGCGCGGTATCGGAGGCCCGGCGCGCCGCCCGCTGCGATTCCAGCAGGGAACAGCTTTCCGTTTCCAGCTTCTCGATGGTATCCAGCGCGGCGTTGATGGTGCCGCCCAGTTCGGCCGCCCCCCGGCCCGCCTCGGCTATTTTTTCCAGCAGCAGGTCGTATTCTTTTACGGCCTCCACCTTATAGGCGGCCAACTCCGCCAGCTTATTCTCGGCCTGTATCACTCCCGCGGTAAAATCCCTGTCGCGCACGGTCTGGTGCAGCGCGCGCACTTTTTTATGGCCTTCGAGGAGGTCGGCGGCGGCGGCCAGCTCCGCCGCGAAGCCGGCTTTCCGGGCCTCCAAAGCCGAGAGTTCTGCTTCCACCCTTAAAAGCCCTTCTTTGGCGCCCGCCACGGCCGCTTCCTGGCCGCGCAGCTGCGCTATCTGCTCCCGCGCCCCGGCCAGGTCGGCGTTAAGGCGGTTAAGGTTCTTCTGGTGCCGGGTGGCGTTGGAGGAGGAGGCCCTTTTCTCCAGCTTTTCGGCTATCTCGGCCGGGTTATAGCCGTGCCGGTAAAGGGAATTCTTGGCGGCTTCGGCCCACGACCCGCCTTTTTCAGCGTCCACGCTTATCTGCCCGGCGCGGATGGAGAACAATTCTAGGAACTCCACGGCGTCGCCGAACTGCTGCACGTCGCCGGAGGCCCGGGCCTTGCGGCCTTCGCCATAGCGGGCCGCCAGCCGGCCCCACACCTGGCCGCGCCGGGGCGCGCCGGCGCAGGCGGCCTCGAACAGCGCGTCGAACAGCGTGGTTTTGCCGGCCTCGTTGGGGCCGTACACCACGGTAAAGGGCCCCAGCTCGAATTCGCGGCCTTTGAATTTGCCGTAATCCTCCAGGATGAGCTTCTGTATCATGCTAGTCCTGCCCGCCCGCCAGCGCGGCCAGCCCGAGCCTGCGCGCGGCCAGCCACAGCGGCATCCCGGGCGAGCCCTCGGGCGGCCGCCTGGCGTCCAGCTTTTCAAGGAACTGCCTGGCCAGCGCGTTCTCGGCCAGCCCGCCGCAGCTCTCCACGTCGTCCGAGAGCACTTCCAGCCGGCGCGGGTTCTTGGAGCCTATAACGGTCTCCACTACCTTTTTAACCTCGGCCAGCGCGTTGGCGTCCTCCACCAGACCGGAGAACTTCACCAGCAGGTAATCTTTGTAGGGGGCGGGGCATTTGTCCAGCAGCGCCTGCATGGCGGCCGGCGCTATGGAGGAATCGGGGTTGACCGGCAGCGTAAAGAACCGGAACTCCCCGGCCGAGCCGAGCGGCAGGTCCTGCCTGGGACCTATTTTGCCGCCGTCTATCTCGAAGTACACGGCCTTGCGGGGGCCCTCCTCCCACTTGCGCCAGACGCGGGCGGAGCCGCAGTAGACCGCCAGCGCGCCGCCTATCAGGGTTTCACGGGCGGCGTGCACGTGGCCCAGCGCCGCGTAATCGGCTTCCAGCCAGGCGAACAGGCTGTCGGGGATAACGCCGGCCAGCTGCTCCTCCTGGTCGGGCCCGCGGTAAACCGCGGAATTCGCGCCGTGCATCAGCAGCACACGCGCGCGGCCCGGGGTTTTGGCCGGCAGCTTCCAGCCGCGGTAGCCGGAATAATCGGCGGCGTGCGGCACGCAGACGAATTCCGCTTCCGGCGTCTCAACGGTCTTACCCCCGAAAGAGGAGGCCGCGCCGGCCATCAGCTCGAACCGGCCGAAGTTGAAATTCGAAAGCTTGTCCTTGTGCCCGCGGCCCAGGTCCTCGTGGTTGCCGGGGATATACAGCGCGCGGCAGTCCTTGCGCAGCGCCTGCATTTCCAGCCGCACTGAGGCCAGCAGCGCGTTGTCCTTGAGGTCACGGAAAGAATCGAAGAGGTCGCCGGCCAGCAGCAGGAAGTCGGCCTGTCTGGAATTGGCCAGGCCGATAAGTTCGCGCAGCACTTCCAGCCCGTACTGTTTGTCGGCGCCGGTGTTCAGGTGCAGGTCGGAAGCGTGGATAACTCTCAGCATCAGCCTGTATTTTATAATATAACAGCGCGGGCGTTCCCGGAAACGGGCGGCCGGACGGTAAGCTCTAAAAAACGTTCCCCTTTTTGTATTATTGAACTGTTCATGGATAATGAGAACAAAACGCTGACAGCTCTGGCCGCCGCGGCATTAGCCTTCCACCTTTTCGCCGGCGTTTCGTTCATACGCTGCGCCGCGCCTACCTACGACGAGCCGGTGCACCTCGCCGGCGGCTATTGCGGCTGGGCGGCAGGGCAGGTGAGCACGCCTGACCATCCCCCGCTGGCCCAGATGCTTTCGGCGCTGCCGCTGCTGGCCCTGCGCCCCGGCACCTTCGCCTCCTCGCCTTTTTTCGCCAAAGAAATTACGTACGAGTATGCCGATATTTTCCTGTACGAGAATTCCGTGCCCGCCGGGCGGCTGCTTAACGCCGCGCGGCTCTTCGCATTTTTTCTGTGGACCGCGCTCTCGGTCTTTTTCCTTTATCAGCTGGCTTTCCGCCTGGCCGGCGCCGCCGCCGCGCTGCTGTCGGTGACGGTTTTTTCGTTCATGCCCGTTTTTATAGCCAACAACGCCCTGGTTACTACTGATGCCGGCGGGGCGGTTTTTTTCCTCGGGGCCTTGGCCGCCGCCTGCCGCTTTTCCCGCACTTCGCCGGCGGCCGCGCCGTGCGGGAGCGCGCGCCGTGATCGGGGCCGGGCGGCCCTGGCAGGCGTCCTGTCGGGGCTTGCCATGGCCTCCAAGTTCAGCATGTTCATACTTCCGCCGCTGATAGCGGCGCTATGGCTGCTGGACGGTTCTTTAAAAGGCGGCCTAAAACCCGGCCGCCTGCTCACGGCCTGCGGCCTGCTGCTTGCCGCGGCCGCGCTGACGGTCATTGTTATATATCGTTTCCACCCGGGGCTTTATTTCAGAGGCCTTTCGGCCACGCTCGGCCGGCTCTCCGAGGGGAGAGCCTCTTTTGCCTGGGGCAAGTATTATCCGTCCGGCGTGTGGTGGTATTTCCCGTTCGCTTTCGCGGTAAAGACGCCGCTGGCCGTGATATTCCTGGGCCTGGCCGGGCTCTTCGCCTGTTTCAGGCTGCCCGGCAGGAACTGGGTATGGGTGCTGGTCCCGCCCGCTGTCTATTTCGCGGCCTCGTTCTTTTCAAAAGTACAGATCGGCTACAGGCATATACTGCCGGTAATGCCTTTCGCCGCGCTGGCCGCCGGCATAGGCGCCGCATGGCTGATCAAAGCGCGCAGGTACCTGCCCGCCGCGGCCGCGGCCGTTCTCATACTTTCCTGGGGCTGGCTGCTGCTGCGCACGCACCCGTACTACCTGGCCTATTTCAATGAGCTGGCCGGGGGCCCCGCCAACGGCAGCAAGCTGCTCGCGGATTCGAACCTGGACTGGGGGCAGGATATTAAGACCGCGGCGGCCTGGCTTAAAGGCAGGGGAGCTCCCCCCGTGATCCTTTCGTATTTCGGCACGGCGCGGCCGGAAAGTTACGGGATAAAATACGCCCCCCTGGAGATCATTTCAAATATCGCCCTGACGGGCACCGGGGTTGATGTGTGCGGGATGAAGGAGGTGCTGCTGGCGGTTTCCGCCGGCAATCTGCAGGGCATCAATTATACAGATAAAAGAACGTTCTTCTGGCTCAAGACCCGGGAACCTGTTTTCAGCGCGGGCTATACCATTTTTATCTATGATCTTTCTTCGGATAAGGAAGGCCTTGGGGACCTGGCGGCCCTTTTCGCCTCCGAAGGCCGGGAGCCGGAAGCGAACTGTCTTTACGCCCGCGCGGCGGCCCTTTCCCGTTAAAAGCGAGAGCCCCCGGAAGCGGGGGCTCTTCACGTGGCACACAGGCCAGTACTCACAGCACTGCACCACACCGCGCTACGCCGCACTATGCCTCACTATACCGCGCCGCAACTGCACCGCACAGGACCACGCCGCACTGCGCTACGCTGCTCCGCACTACGCTGCCGGGGCGGCCGGGACCGGGAACACCGCAACTGCCTGACCACCCTCCCGGGCGGAACCGCGCCGACCGTTCGGACCGCGGGACCGGGAAACCGCGCCGGATGCCTTACCTCCCTCACCGAAACTGCAGCAACACCGGGCCGGCGCAACCGCGAGAACAGTACTACATATCGAGTATAACAGAGCGAACTTGACTTGTCAAGGCCCAATCCCGAAATAAGCCGTTTTTTTATTTTCTCCGACGTTATTTTGCCGCCCCCCTTGACAGGGCGCCGCCGGCCTGCTATACTATCACTGTACTAGTAAGGTATTACAGTTATGATAAAAATAGATCTCCATTCGCAGGCTCCGCTATACGAGCAGATCAAGACCGGCTTCAAAGGCCTGGTGCGCAGGAAGCTGCTGCGGCCCGGCGACGCGGCCCCCTCCATAAGGGCGCTGGCCGCGCAGCTCACGCTGAACCCCAACACCGTGGCCAGGGCCTACCGGGAACTTACCGCCGAGGGTTTTTTCGAATCCCAGCGCGGCGAAGAGAACATAGTTTCCGCCCGCGCCGGCGCGCTGGCCAAAGCCGATACGGAAAATCTCAAAGCCCGCATTGCCGAAGCCGTAAAGGAAGGCCTGCGCAACGGCCTGACCCCGGCCGACATCGAAACGATACTCGGCAGGGTAAAGAAGGAAAATATATGAACGACAAGAAAATAATACTGTCCGCCGCCGGGCTGTGCAAAAGCTTCGGCGGCCGGAAAGTGCTGGATTCCCTGAGCCTGGAAGCCGCCGAAGGGGAAGTTATCGGCATCCTGGGCCGCAACGGCTCGGGTAAGACCACGCTGTTCAAGATACTACTGGACCTGACGGCCGCCGACACCGGCAGCGTTACGGCGCTGGGGCTTTCGCCCGACGGCAGCGGCCGGCTGCGCGGCCTGATAGGCTATGTGCCGGAAAAGCCGGCTTTCCACGGGTTCCTGACGGTGGAGGAGACACTGGCTTTCCGCGCCGGCTTCTTCCCGGCCTGGGAAGCTGCGAAAGCCGCGGAGCTGTGCCGAAAGCTGGAACTGGACCCGAAAGCGAAAGCGGGCGGCCTCAGCAAAGGAAACACGGCGAAGCTCGCCTGGATCTGCGCGGCCGCCCATAACCCGCGCCTGCTGCTGCTGGACGAGCCCACCTCGGGGCTGGATTACCTGGTGCGCGACCATATACTGAATGGCCTGGTGCACGAGCTGGCCGAGGGCGGCAGGACCATAATCATCTCCAACCACCGGATGGGCGAGATGGGCGGGCTGCTGGACCGGGTCTGCGTGCTGAAGGACGGCAGGATCTCCGCGGACTACAGCGCGGACTTCATAAAGGAAGAGGTCTTCCGCGTAACCCTGCGGGGGACCGCGCGCCCGCCCGCGGACGGCGTTAGGGAAATAAGCCGCTCGGGCAGCCTCAGCGAGCTGGCCGTTTTCGGCAGGGAAAAGCTGGCCGCCCTCAAAGCCTCGGGCCTGCCGGACGGGACGGAGATAGCCCCGCTGGAACAGGAAAGCGCTTTCAAAGCGATGCTGGGGGAATAATTTATGAAAAACCTTATCAAGCTTCAGCTGAGAAAAAGCCGTTTGAGCTTCGGCGTCATCCTGGCCGCCCTGCTGGCCTCGGTGCCGCTGGCCCTGGGCATAAAGCCCGGCGCGATGACCCCGGGCGAAGCCGTCAACGTGGCCATGCTTTACTGGGCTCTGGCCGGCATCCCGCTCACCGCCCTTATACTTTCCGGCATCGCCGGGTCCGAAGCGGCCCGGCCCCAGGCCGCGCTGACGGAACAGCCGCTGCCGGTGTCGCAGTACAGGCTGCTGCTCTCTTCGCTGGTGGCCGTACTGCTGCAGGTGGCGGCGCTGGCGCTGGCGGCCTGGGCTATAATGGGCTTCAGCCTGCCGCTGGAGAAACTGGCCGAAGCGCAGAGGGATATTTCCGCCGTTTACCTCTTCACGCTGGCGTACCTGTCGCTTTACGGCTTCACGCTCTCCTACGCTTTCCGCAACGGCATAGCCGGCGCCGCCTTGGCCGCGGCGGCCGCGGCCGTTACCGTAGTGCCCGTAGTCACTATGTCAGTATTCCAGGATTTCTCCTTCGCGCTGATACCGCTGGAGCCGCTTAAGCCGCTGATAGCCGCCCTGGCCCTGGCCGGGGGGGCCTTTGCGCTGGAACTGCTGTCCGGCATAGCGGATCGGAAAGTTAAAAGAACTGCCGGCAACATGTCCGCCGCGGCGCTGCTGCTGGCGGCCCCGGCGCTGGCCGCGCTGTGCGCCCTGGCCGTCCTCAATCACAAGATCAGGGAAGTAACGCTGCCGGCGGCGGCCGGCTGGCATTTCGGCGGCCTTGAAGCCTACCAGTACTCGCCGGGGGCCGACGGCCTGATGCTGTCTTACAAGCCTTTCAGCGGCGAAATATTCCTGATAGGCGAGGACGGCCGGCGCGCGGTGATAAGGCCCGGCCGGGAACCGCGGGAGAAAGGCTTCGACTACCTTTTCCCGGACATCTCGTTCACCGACGCCTCGGCCGCGCGGGACAGGGATGGCGTGATCTGGGTGCTGTACGGGAAGTATTCGCGTTCCGCGCGCCTGGCCAGCGGCGGGCCCGGGGGCTTCACCGAGCGCGCCTCCTTCGCCGACGGGAGGGTGCCGGAACTGGCCGGGGGCAGGGAGCCCGTGCTTATAGACTTCAGGCCGGACGAGGTTTATTACTCCCCCCTCCCCGCCGGCAAAAAAGGGCTGGCCTGGAAAAAGATCGGCGCCAATAACGCGCAGGCCCATGCTTACCTGATGAATAAATACCTCGGCGAGGGTACGGCCGCGGAATTCAGGAGCGACGGAAAAACGCTGGCGCACGGCAGGGACCGCTGGACCATACCCGGCGCCCTGGGCACGAACGTCCCGGTGCCCGGCCTGCGCCTGGCGGAAGGGACCTCCTTCCTGGTGCCGGCGAAAACCAAAGACGGCTACGTAACATACCTGTGCCGCCCCGGCGCGAAAGCCGAGGCCGTCTGGCCGGGATATTTCCCCCCGAGGCTGAACGTTTCCATTACGCCGGACGGAACGGCCTGGGCAAAGACGGGCAAAAGCAATATAGCGGTCACGGACTGGGCAAAGGTAGCTTCCCCGGACTTCAAAGAGGAGTTCCTGGACCCCGTCTTCTATATAATCACCCGCAACGGGAAAGCCCTGCCGCCTGTAAAGGCCGTGGACATCTCAAAAAAGACCGGGGTGACCGACGGCCGCCTTTATTTACTGCGTGCCGCTGCCGGGAGCCTCTGGTTCAACGCCGGAGATAAATACCTGGTAAAAGCGGACGCCGGCGATACCCGCAGCTTCAGGCTGTGGAAGCTGCCGCCTACCGCGGCCAGGAACGCCTGGCAGGCCAGGGAAGGCGCCGTGTCCGCCACGTTCAACGGCATACTGATAGCGGCGGCCGACGGAGTGTACTTCATGGACTGGGACGGAGCGCAAAAAAAGATCTATTAGCACCCGGCCCGCGACAGCGGCGCCATTTAGCCGCGTTCTCGCCCAAAGATCCCCTCCCGCCAACCCGACACGCGTATGTCGGGTTGGTCTGCTATGCTATTGGCAGCACCATGAACGGCTTCCGGATCATCTCAGGGGAACGGAGGGGTTATGAAATGGAAAGTAAAAGAACTGTTCGCGGAAACTTACCGGGCTAAAAAAGAGGACGGCCTTACCGCCTATATCTACAGGGCGCTGAACTGGCCGGATTTTTACCGCAATTGCGGCGCGCCGGCCTATGAAGTGAAGTACGGCGGGACGGCCATAGCCATGATACGTTTCGAAGGCAAAGGCGCCGCGGTCAGCGCGCTGGCGGCGGCCGCCAGGTTCCCGGAAATTACGGACCTGGACCTGGTGGAACTGGCCCTGTGGCTGAGCAAGCTGCGTCGCGCGGCCGCGCTGAACTGACGGCCCGCGGGGCAGTAAGTGAAGGGCGGCCAGGCTATAATTCCCGGGCCCGGCGAGCGGGTGCGCCATTCAAACCCGTCCCCGGAAGGCGTGGAAAACAAAGCCATCTGCCGGCGGCTTACCGGCCTCTGGAACCGCGTTAGCGCCAATTCCCCGCAACCGTTTTTATTATTTCCGTGATCCAGGTGTGAGGTTCTTTATTATGTAATTAAAGCCTTTTTTGTAGAGGTCGAATTCCCCTTTAGGGCAGACCAGTTCGGCGGCATAGACAAAACCTCCCTTGGAGAAAATAGCGGTGATCTCCGTGAGGTGTTCGCCGGGAGTGGAAAAATCCGTTCCTTCGGTATCGCCGTCGAAATAATAGTAATACGTGTCCCCTTCCTTTTCCCGGTTGTAATATCTGCCGCAGACGCCTCCCGTCATCATAGGGAACCTGGTGGTCAGAGTGCATTTTTTAGAGAGGTGCGCGGGAGGGATAAGCTCCGGGGAATGTACCGGACAGTTGGTTTCGTGGTACGCGCATTTGGGCACAGCGCAGTTCTTATCGTTGACGAAATCAGTGATGCTCCCCGCTTTCTCTCCGCGGAAGCACTCTTTGCAATTCCATCTAGTTATTTCAATGGTCGCCCAGCCGGGCTCGCCCACCGGCCTGGATGGCTGGATCCACATATACTTCCGGTACAGGTATATTCCGCGCTCCGGCCCAGGGGTGTAGCCAGGCCTTGACCAGAGCTTCCAGTCTAAAGGGTAATAGATGGTCTCATATTTGTACTGCGCCACTCCGGCCTTGGGGCCGCTTGCGCATTGCGCCGCAGTGCTTCCTGAGAAGATCAGCCCCGCGGCGAACATGATCGGAATAAGTCGCATAGCGCTCCTCTCCTGTCCCTATAAACCACCGAGCGGTTCAATAAAGCTCCGCGGTAACAGCAAGGGATGTTATTGCTGGTTACTTCCCTGTCTCGCCCTTTCCTCTGCCTGAAAACTTTAAAAAAAACGCTCCCCTTCCGTCAAGTCATCCATAACACAAAAAGTCAGGACAGCTTCCTGAAATTCGTAAAAGCCTCGCTGCGCCCGGCGGTGACCTGGCGGACGGCAATTTTGTAAACTTATCGGCATGAAACGCTCACTTGCGCTTTCCGGTGTTCTGCTGGCGGGGCTTTCCTGCGCCGCCCTGGCCGGCCCGCTCAAAGCGGCGGGCATTTATTACTACGACCATGATTTCCGGATAAGTTTCGAACTCGCGCGGGGCGTGGAAACGGCGGCGAGGTCCACGGATACTTTTAAAATAGAATCCGTAGCCACCATAGTTTCCCATACCGACGGCCGCCGCTTCATACTCAGCCTGCCGCAGGGCCTTACGCTGGACGAACTGAACTCGACCACCGATTATTCGAAGACCGGAGAGGCCGGCGTCCTGCTCGGCGGGAAATCGGTGCTGGTTTCCTCCCCCGACCTTGCCCCCGCCGTCAAGGACCTGATCCTCCGCTCTATTTCGCCTTATTTCACCGTTGAGGAGGCGCGGGCCGACCTTGTTGCCGGCGTCACGCCGCTGGGGAAAAAGTTCACGGCGCTGGACCTGAAGACCGGGGCGCCGGACAGCCGGTGGGCGCGCACCATTAACATGGCCTATGTTATAAACGCCGGCGGGAACAGGACCACCGTCACCGAAGCGTGCGTTCCCATGGGCATGAGCGGGTTCAGCCGGGACGTGCTGGAAAGAACCTCCCATAAAGACAAGAATATCCTGATAAGCGTGGGCCTTGGCGCCGACCTCCTGTCCGGCGTGATAGGAATGCCGGCGGACAAAGCCATAGCGCGCCTGGAAAAATTCAATACCGACATCGCGGCGCTCGACCCCGAGGACCTCCGGTATCTCTGGGCGTGGTCAAAAGAACGGACAGTCCCGGTCTCTACCGGCGCGCTCACCTTCCTCTGCTCCAACATAGAGATCAAGGACCCGGAACTGGCCGGACTGGTGAGGCCTTATGTTATCAGGGAACTGGACGGCGTGCGCATAGCTTTTATTTCTTTCCTCCCCTCGAACGCGGCACAGCTTACGGACCTCAGAGATGTGCCCGTGAGGCGGTGGTGAACTCAAAAGAAGACCTCGGCCAGCTGCTGCAGACCGCGGGCATTGACGTAATTATCGGCCCGAAGAACTGGGAAAAGACCGGCGCCAGGCGGGAAAGGACGGAGCTTGAAGGCTGGAACAGGGAAGCGCACAGCGCGCCGGCGGCGTTCATTCTAAGGGATTCGCGCGGGGTAGGCGCCCTTGACCTGGAATTTTCCGAAGGCGGAGCGCTTAAAGCCCTGCAAAGCCGCAGCGTTCCGGTTTCCGCGGAAGACACGCTGTACGACGTAGAATACGACCAGCTGAAAGAACTGATCTTCCAGCATTTCTTCGGCTCTAAAGAGTTCCTGCTGCCGGATATAAGAAGATTATTCACGGACGCTGAGCGGCCCAGGCTGCAGTATTCGCAGCTCGATCTCAAGAATATTTTAGTCTCGGTGCTGAAAGAAAAAACCGGCACGGAACTGGCTTTCATGAAGATACAGCCTTTCTCCAGCACCATTCTCGGGGACATCTCGGCCTCCATGTTCAAAACCTGGCTGGGCGAGGACGATAAAGTGGTAAAGGCCTGGGTACCAGGCAGCCTGCTGCGGGCGCTGGCGCCTAAATTCGAGTTCAAGCTGCCCCCGGGAACGGACGGCTACAACAAATACCGCGCCGGGGATTATTTCGCCGTGGCCGGCCTGGACTCCGAACAGCGGATCTCGGGCCTGCCGGTCAAGGACGAGGAATTTTACCTGGCGGCCTTCCCGGCCGGCCTGCTGCGCGAAACCGGCAAGTATCCGCAATTAAAAGCGGCCAGGATAGCCGGCTACGGTGAGCTGACGCTCAACGCCCTCGTTACCGGTTACCTGACGGACCTGAAAAATGGTACCGCGGGCGGAGGGTGGGAAGCGGCGGTCAAGAAGCTCGTGGAGAACAGACCGGAGCGGCGGCCTGTCTGGCGCCTGAACCTCAGGGACCTTTCTATCCAGGCGAACGACACCGGCGTCAGGCACACAGAAAATTTCACGCAGGTAAGCGATTCCCGGCTGCGCACCACCGGCCAGACCTATATCCAGGGCTCAGGAAAACTGTTCTCCGAATATTACAACGGCAGCCTGCGCCTGGACACGGGCCTGTCGGCGAATTATGGCCAGACTACCCTGCGCCCCAAGGGCCTGCCTGACGTGAAGACGGAAAGCGTGGACCAGCTGCTGCTGGAAAGCGAATTAAAGTACCAGTTCCTGCGTTACCGCGGGTTTCTCGGCCCCATGGTGCTGGGCCCGTTCTTCAACCTGGCTTACGACACCGAATTCACCAGCCAGCCCGGGCTGCCCAAGAGGAAGGTAGTGCGGGGCAGGACCGGCATGAAGCTTTTCGAAGGCGCCTATCTGCGGGAGCTTTATACCGGCCTGGTAACGGAACAGATCTACACCTATTCCCCGGCCAGGACCAAATACGCGGCCGAGGCCGGCTTCGCGCTGAATATGCTGCTGCCGGGCACCGCGCTTACGCTCAACGCGGACGGGAATTACAGGAACTTCGCCAGGAGCAGGTTCGACACGGCCGCGGACCTGAAGCAGCGGCTGGAGCTGAACTTCAAGGTAAGCACGAAGCTGTACCGGGACGTGCTGATAAGCCCGTTCTTTAATTTCTTCCTGGCCACCGGCAAACTCGCGCACGGCACGGCCACCAATATCATGACAGGGTTCTCCCTCAACTATTCGCATTTGTTCAAGCTTAAACACTGACCGCCTTGTATTTTCATTAGAGGGTATATGTTTTCTAATGAAAACCTCTTTAATATTTTAACCCGCCCCCACCCGGCAGGGCCCTGTTTCACCAATGAATGGATGAAAAACCGGTTCCGGCGCGGCGCTGGCATGATAATTGCTCTGCGCAGAGCATTAGACCAGATCCTTCTATCCCCAGGCATTTTCACCTGCTTCTGAAGCTGGGATCATTGGCCATTAAGGCCCGGCAAATGCTGTATAATAAAATCAGCAGGAAAAAACGCGGCCCGGGCGGACAGCGCGCGCCAGGCGCGGCCCCTCCCCGCAGGACGCCATATCTGATGAGAATACTTATACTGCTCCTCGCTTTAACCCCCGCGGCCGGCGCGGCTTCCTGGACGCTGGACAGCTACCAGAAAGAGGTTTTCGCCGTTTCGCACGAGCTGCAGCAGGCCAAAGAAAGCCTGGAGCTTTCCCGCAGCGCCTACCTGTACACCATGGCTTCTTTTTACTTCCCGGCGGTCACGCTCAGCGCGGCCAACACGCCGTATTCCTCGTCCAATTCTCCCAGGCTGGATTTCACCAGGAACAAAACCTCCGCCGGGGTGGCGGCCTCGCTGAACCTTTTCAATAATTTCAGGGACAAGCTGGGCCTGGACTCCGCGCGGCTCGACCGCGATAATACGGAGATCGCGCTGTTCTCCGCCCGGCAGGACCTGACCATTGCCGCGCTGAACGCCTATTACGACGTGCTGCGCAAGAAACAGCTGCTTAAAGTGGCGCAGGCCAGCCTTGCCTCGTACGAAGAGCAGTACAAGAAAGCCCAATCCTATTACAAGGATGGGCTGAAGAGCTATTCGGACGTGCTTAAAAGCGAACTGAATTTCCGCTCCAGCCAGCTGGGCGAGATGAGCTTTAACGAGAACCTGCGCAATTCCCTCATGGCTTTCAATACGCTTATCTACCGGCAGCCGGAGGACGAGGCCGAGCTGGCCGAAGCCGCCGGGGTTTCCGACCTGTCCATGCCCGACCTGCAGGGGGACCTGGCCTACGCGCTGGCCAACCGGCCCGATCTCCATCAGGCGCGCCTGGCGCTGGAACAGAAAAAAATCTCCCGCAAAAAAGCATATATCGGCTGGTTCCCCGACCTTTCGGCGGACGCCTCGTACAACCGCCAGGGGATGCTGGGCCTGGGCCGGCCGGCGGCGGGGACGGGGAACCCGACCTATGCGGTGGGCCTGAGCCTGTCCATGCCGCTGGGCCTGGGCACTTTGGCTGACGTGAACGCCAACCAGGCCGCCGCCATCGACCTTTCCCGCTCCGAGCGCGCCTTGCTGGAGGCGGAGCTGGCCGCCAAGAAAGAAATAATCTCAGCCTGGCATTCCAGGGCGCTGGCGCTTAAAAGCTACGACGTGGCCAAGATGACGGCCGAGATCTCTACGCAGAACCTGGCCATAGTGAACGAGAAATACGGCCAGGGCCGGGCCAGCATGATAGAGCTGGC
>JAPLKJ010000311.1:0-1610 GCA_026388125.1 Elusimicrobiota bacterium | reverse complement strand
GACAACCTGAGCTCCCAGAACAGCCTGGCCAATTCGTTTTTCGACCTGCTGCTCAACCGCATGGCTTACGACAAGATGGTGGGCAGGCAGATCTGGCGTTGAGGCGCCGCTAATATGAAAAAGGTAAAACACGTACTCCTTAAAATACTTATCTACGGCGCCGTAGCGGCCGTGCTGGGCGGCGGCGGCTGGTGGGGCTACCGGGCCTATAAAAAAACCTCGCTGGTGGAAGGCGAGATAGAAAAAGTTAACGTCGCCAAAGGCGACATAGACGTTAAGTTCCAGGACATAGGCGAAGTGCGCCCCAAGGACGTGATGGAGGTGTATTCCAGGGTGGGCGGCCGCATAACCGAGGTGCTTACCCGGGAGGGCGCCTATGTAAAGAAAGGCGCCAAGCTGGCCGTGGTGCAGCCCGGCCAGACCGATTCAGACAAATTCGTGCCGGTGGACGTGAACGCGCCGATCAGCGGCACCGTTATGACCTGCCCCGGCGGCGACAATTCGCTGGCATCCATTGCGAAGATCGACCAGCGCATAGGCGGCCTGGCCGACGGCAATCCCTCCTGCCTGATGCAGGTGGGCGATTTCACTTCGCTGGTGGTGGGGCTCAATGTAAGCGAAATGGAAGTGATGAAGCTGCGTACCGGCCTGCCGGTGAAAGTAACTATCGACGCCCTGGCCGCTCTGCCGCTCACCGGCAGGATAACCCTGATCTCCCCGAAATCCGATTCCGGCCGCGGCGCCAAGAGTTTTAAAGTGGAGATAGGCATAGACCAGAAGAATTTGGACAAGGTGAAGTCGGGCATGACCTCCCGCATAGAGGCCGTGATGGAATCCAAACGCAACACGCTCACCATGCCTATCTCCGGGCTTTTCGAGGAACGCGGCCGGCGCTTCGCCTACATAGTTGTGCCGGGCGGCAAGGCCAGGAAAGCCGACCTTAAGATAGGCCTGCGCAACGAGACCGACGTGGAGATACTGTCGGGCCTGAAAGAAGGGGACACCGTTTACGCCGACAAGCCGCTCAACATCGAGGCCGACGCTCCCGCGGCGGCGGCCGCTCCCCCCCCGGCGGTGGAATAAGCCCGGAGCTATCGTGATAAAGTGCGAGAACCTTCAAAAAACCTATCCGCTGAGGCGGCTGCACGGCTACCAGGCCCTGATCGGGCTGGACCTTACCATTGAAGCCGGAGAGTTCGTTGCCATCACGGGCCCGTCGGGCTGCGGCAAATCCACCCTGCTTAACATTCTCGGTTTCCTGGACAAGCCCAGCGGCGGCAATTATTTTTTCAAAGGGCGCAACGTGGGCACGTTCTCCGATTCGGAGCGGTCGGCCCTGCGCCTTTCCGAAGTAGGTTTCATCTTCCAGTCCTTCAACCTGCTGCCGCGTTTTTCCGCGCTGGACAACGTGCGCCTGCCCATGCTTTACCTGGGCGCCGGCGCCGGCGAAAGCGAAGCCCGGGCAACCGGGCTGCTGGAGCGTGTTGGGCTGAAGGACAAAGCCGAGCACAGCCCGCTGGAGCTTTCCGGCGGCGAGCGCCAGCGCGTGGGCATGGCCCGGGCCCTGGCCAACAACCCGAAGCTGCTGCTGGCCGACGAGCCCACCGGCA
>JAPLKJ010000231.1 GCA_026388125.1 Elusimicrobiota bacterium | reverse complement strand
ATTTTTGCCGCCGCTCGTAGCCGCATATTCCCACTCGGACTCACTGGGCAGTCTTCCGCCTTTGAACCGGGCGTACGCATAAGCCTGGTCCCAGCTCACGCAGTTGACCGGGTGAAGCTGACGGCCAGCCACGCCCCAATTACAATAACCGCCGGTATTCGGTTCCGTACAATGTCCCTTGAACACGCATTCCGCGTATTGTTCCACTGTCACAGCTGTTTTGGATATATTAAAGGTTTTGATGGCGACCTCACGGATCGGCCTGGCATCTTCAAAACCTTGTTCGCCGCTGTCGGTTCCCATAGTGAACTTTCCGCCATTGAGGGTAACCCACTCAACCGGTCTGGTTGGCACGCCGGCAGAGAAACCGTTCCCTGTTACGTAGCCTTTGTCAGCCCCCGGCAGGACAAGTCCGCTCAATACCGAAGGTGAAACGGACGCTCTTAATGAATCAAGCGCGGTTTCATCGGCGTAAGAAACATTAACTCCGAACAACACTACTGCCGCCGCGAATATTGTCTTTTTCATATATTTATTCTCCATAAAGTTACCGATCGTGGAATTTTTAGCTAACATTTCTACAAAGTCCTACTGAATGTTTGCAGGGCGGACCACGTCGAAGTAGAGGGCCCTGTTTTTGGCTGAAAGGCCGGTTATAACCTTTTTATAGCAGGCGCTGAAGTATTCTTTCGGGTAATCGGTTCTAACGGGCGTGAGCGAAACGAACACCTGGGTTTTTCCGTACAAGCCGGCGTCCCTGCGGAAGCCGCCCGTGCAGGAAATGCTCTGGTCCGGGCCTACCTGGTATTCCAGTTCAGTGGAAAGAAGCATAGGCCAGACGGCTTTGGAATCTATCACACCGTCGTAGCCCAGCTCAATATCGCAGGTGGCCAGCGGCTCATGGCCGTTAACCTGCACAAAGCTGCCTGCGCAGCTGTCGGGCTGCAGTATTTTGTCCACGCGGAGATTAAAGCTCTCCTTAATAAGAGCAGGCCGGCGCGCTGAAACCGCGGGGATGGCTATCTGCTCCGTCTGTGCCGCATTAAGGTAGTTCTCGCCCACCCCTTTCGTGGGCGGCTGCGCTGCGCTTTCGGCGTAGATCTCCGCATCCAGTGCGGTCAATTCGCCGATAAACCTGCGGGTTCCAAACTCTCCCAAAGCATAATCACAATGTATTTCAATGATCACTTTTGTGCAGATGAGCTCAAAGCGGTCAAAATTCTCGTCGCCATCGTGCTGACTGGAAATTTCCTGTATTTTGACCACTTCTTTCTGAATTTCTACCAGACGATGATCGTTCGGCTGATTTAATTCCTGCCCAACTTCCCCGATCAGAGCTTGCACCCGCGCTATATTCGCATGAAGCCACTGCTGCCACTGCCTTTCCTGATCCGCTGTTAACCTGTTAACGGCCGCCGGCGCGGGCAGGGGAGCCGTAAACTTTTCCGTCTGCGCCGCTTTAAGGATGTCCGCCGCGTTCGTGCTTTCCAGCTCGAATGCGTTAACCGCGCCCGCGCTTACCACAACCGCTATCACCGCAAGTATTATTTTATTCATAGTATTGTTCCCCGTTTTTGAATTTTTCATATACATATTCCCCTTTAATTATTTTCGCAAGTGCCATACCGCGCTTTTTTCTTGCCGTGTTCCGCTACAGATATATTCTAGCGGGTAGGCGTAATTTATACCTGAGGCGGAATACCCGTGAGCGCGGCGTATTCTATCTTAGACGCTTTGCCCGTACGGCTTACGCGTGGATGGTCGGAGTAATACAAGGTTTAATGACCGGCGACATCACCAGTCATTTGTATGCGGAATGCGTTTAAACCAAGTCAGGAGGAAAAGGCGGAGTACCAGAGGATACTGTTCACGCAAAAGAGCAGCCGCCGGGTCGACGCTCGCCCCGGAGGAAATATGCGCTTACTTACGATTACTAGAAATCCCGAAGCTTGGTTATCCGCCCCTTTACGTAGTATATGGCGGATTTCGCGGTTTTATGCGGGATCTCATAGGATTTGGACGAATGTACGCCCATTTGCAGCATCGGGAAATAACATTTAAAGACCGGGGCGTCAGCACGCACGGTTAAGGTGGTGCTCCACTCTTTCTGACCGGAGGCTTCCAATTGTTTCAAACAGGCTTCCAGTTTATTGTGCACTTCCGCGGTCTTCAGGGATAGATAAGGCATCTCCACAGAAGAATAAGCCGACAGCGGGCACTTATACACATCCTTCTTAACCTCTTTTATTATTTTGGCCGCAGCCAGGATTTTTATGGCTTTTACCGCGGCTGGTTTTTTGAGATCAAGGCTTTTTGCCAGGTCCTCTACCGTACAAGTTCCGGTTTCGCTGGACATGGCGATATAGCACAGGTAAGTGTCAAAACTCGCAACCACCGCGGCCAGCTGGGCCGGGGTCATAAAATATTTATTATCAGCCAGGCTTTTTTTCAAGGCCTCATGCGCCGGGGAGGGCCTTTTTATTTCAGCCTTCGGTAAAATAATAGGCTCCAGGGCATCCCTGTAATTATCTTCGCCCGCCATGGTCTTAAGCCAGGCTATCACCAGGCTGTGGATCTGGGGACTCTGCGGCGTCAGCCGCAGGGCGAAAGAAAGCCGCCGCAGCCTGTCGATAACGGGAAAGATCTTCCCTTGTTCCATCTGGAGATAATTGCGGTAGGAGACCAACAGCACCGGCGCGCCGCCGTTAGCGTGGTAAAAACCGTAGGCCGTGGGAAAACCGCTGTCCTTGCGCAACTGGGTCAACACATTGGAGAATATTGTCGCCATAAGTTCGTGTCTTGCCTGAAAGCCGCCCCGCGCTAGAAATTTCGCAGCCGGGTTATCTGTCCCTCTACCATATAGAGCGCGGATTTATCTGTTTTATGCGTTATCCCGTACGTTGTGGCCGCATCCACGCTCATTTGCAACAGCGGCATATACCCCCTAAAGACCGCGGAGTCGGCTCGCAGGATACAACCGCCGGACCACTCGGTATTGCCGGAGGCGGACAATTGACGCTCATACTGCATTAATTTCAACCGCAGTTCCGGCGCTATCAGTTGCAGCGAAGGAGCTTCAATGCTGGAATACGCCGCCATAGGGCAGAGGCAGGCCCCTTTCTTCTCTTCTTTTATGATCTTGGCCCCCGCCAGGGTCTTTACGGCCTTTATAGCGGCCGCTTTTTTCAGGCCGAGGCTTTTGCCCAGTTCATCCACCGTATATACTCCGGTTTCTGCGGACATAGCAACAAAACAAATGTAAGTGTCAAAACTGGAAGCCACCGCGGCCAGTTGGGCGGGGGTCATGAAGTATTTATTCCCAGCCAGGCTTTTTTTAAGCGCCGAATGAAGGGGAGAGCCCGCTTTTTCTTCGGCCTTCGGGGAAATGACCGGCTCAAGAACGTCTCTGTAATTATCTTCACCGGCCATGGTTCGCAGCCAGGCGATTATCAGACAGTTGTACTGGGTACTCTTTGCAGGCAGCCGTAGAGCAAAGGAAAGCCGCCGCAGCCTGTCGAAGACGGGCAGGATCTTCCCCTGCTCCATCATAAGGTATTTGCGGTAGGAAACCTTCAGCACCGGCGCTCCGCCGTTAGCGTGGTAAAAACTGTAAGCCGTGGCAAACCCGCTGTCCTTCCTTAGCTGGGTCAGCACGTCGGAAAATATTGTCGCCATAGTTATCCGGTTCAGTTAAGATAATAGCCTTGTACGCCTGGGTAACACTATCATAACATAGTGCGCTTTTTTTGGGAATCGGAATAATTTGTTTATCTCTTTCAGGTAGCGGGCAAGATCGGTCGCGTCGGAATCGCCTGTAAAATCTGCCTTCTGCTGCAATTCGCGCTTTTGGCACGCGCCTTCGCGCCGCTTCGGCTCGGCATTAACGCGGCTTTACCGCGGCAACTGCGGGGATATACTGCAGTGATACTGCCGGGGCCCGCATAACCGGCCCTCTTTACGGCGGTTTCCTGGATCTCCAGCATCACGCTGGTCCGGGACCCGTTATCCCAAGTGGCGTACCCTTCCGCCTCATACGCGCTGTCGCCGGCCAGGATCCCCATAGCCTTGCCGGATCTGGCCAGGGTTTTGCCGCCGCTCGTCTGGATGGCGGCGCTGAGCGCTACAGAGCAGGGGTTGTCGGCATATTCTGCTTTAGCTTTCCGCAGGTCCTCAAGGACGACGACAGGAACAGTATTTTTTTATCATAACGCAAGATAATGGTCCCGGGCTGTTATAAATACGCGGCCGCCGCGTAAGTGATCTCAAAGGAATACCCCCCGGCAGGAGCGGCGATAACGCGTTTCTCAACAACGCCTACACGGCCGGCAAGCAGGCGGCTTTCGGTGTTGTACAGCTCGTTAAGCGCGCCCAATGCGGTAACGAAGGTCCTTTCAGGCGAGAACGTCTTAACCTCGGCGCCGGACAGGAACACGATTTTATAGTAATAGGCGCCGTCGGCTTTGCGGAGCACCAGCGTCTCCAGCACCGGCACCACCCCCTTGAGCATTGAGGCTTCGGAGTTCATTGCTGAATTTAGCGCCAGCGCCGCCAGGAGATACGACGCTTTAGAGGAGTAACTGAAAACGCGCGCCGCGGAGAGGTATTTTAGTTCAAAACCGTTTTTTCCCCCGGCCCGGCCGACCACCCGCTTTTCAAAAATCGCCACGTCAGTTTTCAGGAGCCGTGCTTCGGCGTTCATCATGGCGTTGAACGCACCGGCTTTAGTTTCGAAGCTATTTAAGGAACGATAAGTTGAAATGCCATTTTCAGCGCGTGCAACTTCCGGTTTCGGGACCTCTATACTTGTGATGCCGGCTAGGTTCACTTCGCCTAATTCCAACGCGCGCACATTCTGCGCGGAGATCAGAACTGCGGTAAGTATGGTTAATAATATCTTCATTTCAGCCTCCTGTTATAGCTGTTAGTTCACACGAACCGGCGATAGAACTTCGGTCTGAGGTCCTCTGCTTGTTCCGACGCGCATCCGGGAGCCGGATATTTTGGTCATTCGCTGCACATCGGCGCAACCGCAGAAAATGGCCAGACAGCCGCAGCCGCTAAGCCCTTTTATCTCGACATCTCCGGCCCCCTGTATCTGATAGGCCACGGTTCCCGAATTCGAGACCCTGGCTTCATCTTTCCCGTCCATAAAGCTGAAATTCCCGGCCAGATCGTAGAGGAAATACACCCGCCCTTCCCCGGCAACGATGGCTTCCAGGCGGAAAGGCTTGCCGTCCTTAGCAACCCCGGAGACGGGCAGCGCGCCTAAGGCGTACTTCTTCTCGAGGCGGGCCAGAACTTCTTTTGAAAAGTAATAGATATCGCCGCTGCCAGGCCGCAGGGATGGCGCGGTAAAGACATCCAGGTAGGTGTCCTTCGCGTTCACGGCATTACGCATCCACGCATCCGCATCCGCGAAAGGGACGGCGTACAGATTTTGCGTGTCGAGCCCCGGGATCCGCCTGGAAAGTCCGGCCAAGGTGTCGCCATCCGGCTTCCGTGAATTATCAAAGCCCACTATCTCAGCCGTGTTCACTGCGCGCAGCACTTCCGTTTCACCGCTGGCCGCGCTATACGCTAAGCTCAGTGCCTGTAAGCCGGCCTCCTGAGCGGAACAAACACTCGTGAAGAGCGACAAGGCCAGCCACATTGAAATTTTTATTTTTCCGTTCATATAAACCTCCATTAATTTAAACCGGACTCTTAAAGATCCCCTTAC
>JAPLKJ010000188.1 GCA_026388125.1 Elusimicrobiota bacterium | reverse complement strand
TATCTCTTCCAGCCTGATCATGGCGATGGTCTCGTCATTGTCCGTGTATTCCGCGATATCGGCCAGCAGCAGCTTGGCTACCGCTATGGTGTCGGGGGTCCTGGGGGTCCGGGCGATAGCCCTGACGGCGACCGCGTCCAGTTCTTTGGCGGCGGTGGCGCAGTTCTTAAGGTCCGTTCTCAGCCCGCTCAGCGAACGTTCCAGTGAGCCGCCTTCCTTATTCTCAAGTATGCGGGTAACGTTCCACAGCGAAAGGTTAACGCGTTCCATCTTGCCTTTGACCGCTACCATTTTAAGGGAAAGTGTTGCGAGCCCGCTCAGCGTGTCGGGCTGTAAGGTCGCGCGCCCGGCCACCGCCGGCGCCGGCACGGAATTCTTGACGTCCTGCAGCTGGGATTCGAAATTGCCCGCTCTTACGGAAGAGGAAAACACCGCCGCTATCAGAGCCGCCGCCGCTAAACTGGTTATTTTTTTCATTTGATCTCCTGTTCTTTTTACCGCGCCCGTCCGGTACCGTTCGCCTGAAAGCTTCTGTACTAAAATTATACCAGCGGGTGGCCCGCGGGGCCACGGCACATGTACCCAAGCAGGCGGAGTATTCCGGCCTATCCCGGCATAGGTATTTTGTTGGGAGAAAAGGGTAGGCTGCTTTTTTCGCAGGGAAAAAGCAGCCTGTACCCTTTATTTATGCGGGTTTGAAGAACAGTATGGACAGCGGGGGCAGCGTTATTTCCAGCGAATTGGGGCGCCCGTGGCAGGGGACCCCCTGCGCTTCCGTGCCGCCCAGGTTGCCCATGCCGCCGCCCCAGTAGTCGGGGGCGTCGCTGTTCAGGAGCTCTTTCCAGTAGCCGCCCCGCGGCACGCCCACCCTGTATTTCAGGCGCGCTATCGGCGTAAAATTGCATACCGCCAGTATCGTGTCGCTTTCCGACTGCCCTTTCCGCAGGAAAGCCAGCGTGCTGTGCTGGGAATCGTTGGCGTCTATCCACTCGAAGCCGGTATTGCTGCAGTTCAGCTCGTGCATGGCCGGCTCCGAGCGGTAAAGCCGGTTAAGGTCGCGCACCCAGTTCTGCATGCCGTAATGCGGGGCGTGCTCCGTCTGGTCCCAGTCCAGGCTGGCGTCGTGGTTCCACTCTTTCCACTGGCCGAACTCGCCGCCCATGAAAACCAGCTTCTGGCCGGGCTGGGCGAACATGGAGCCGTAAAGCAGCCGGAGGTTGGCGAACTTCTCCCAGTCGTTGCCGGGCATTTTTTTGATCAGCGAGCCCTTGCCGTGCGTCACCTCGTCGTGGGAGAGCGGCAGCACGAAGTTCTCGCCGAAAGCGTACAGCATGCGGAAATTCAGCGCCGTGTGGTGGTACTTGCGGTACACGGGGTCGCGGGAAAGATAGCTCAGCGTGTCGTGCATCCAGCCCATGTCCCACTTCAGGCCGAAGCCCAGGCCGCCCAGGTAGGTGGGCCGCGAGACCATCGGCCACGCCGTGGATTCCTCGGCGTAGGTCTGCACGTCCGGGTAATTCTCGTAGACCACGTGGTTGAACTGCTTGAGGAAGGCTATGGCTTCCAGGTTCTCGTTGCCGCCGTGGCGGTTGGGTATCCACTCGCCTTTCTTCCGGGAATAGTCCAGGTACAGCATGGAGGCCACCGCGTCCACCCGCAGGCCGTCGGCGTGGTACAGGTCAAGCCAGAACATGGCGCTGGAGAGCAGGAAGCTCTTTACCTCGTTGCGGCCGAAATTGAAGATGGAGCTTTTCCAGTCCGGGTGGAAGCCCTGCCGGGGGTCGGCGTGCTCGTAAAGATGCGTGCCGTCGAAATATTCCAGGCCGTGCAGGTCGGTGGGGAAATGCGCGGGCACCCAGTCCATTATCACGCCTATGCCGCTCTGGTGCAACCGGTCTATGAGGTGCATCAGGTCCTGCGGGCTGCCGTAGCGGCTGGTGGGGGAGAAATAGCCGGTGGTCTGGTAGCCCCAGGAGCCGTAGAAAGGATGTTCCGTGATGGGCATCAGCTCGATGTGGGTAAATCCCATCTGCCGCACGTAGTCGGTAAGCTTGTCGGCCAGCTCGGCGTAGGTCAGGGAGCGGTTGCCCTCCTCGGGCACGCGCATCCAGGAGCCGAGGTGCACTTCGTAGATGGAGACCGGGCTTTTAAGCCCGTTGCCCTGGCCCCGGTGCTTCATCCACACCTGGTCGCGCCATTCGTAGTTGAGCTCGCGCACCACGGAAGCGGTCTTCGGCGGTATCTCGGAGGCGAAAGCGTAGGGGTCGGCTTTCTCCGCGCTGAAATTGTTGTATTTGGACGTCACCTGGTACTTGTAATTGTTTCCCTGCTTGACGCCGGGGATGAAGCCTTCCCAGATGCCGGAATGTCCGCGCTGCCTGAGGGGGTCGCTGGTCTTGTTCCAGCCGTTGAAATCGCCTATCACGGTTACCGCCGCCGCGTTGGGCGCCCACACGGCGAAGTGCGTGCCTTCCACGCCGTTCTGCGTGAGCGGGTGCGCGCCCAGCTTCTTGTAAAGCCGCACGTGGTTGCCCTCGTTGAAAAGGTACAGGTCCTGGTCGGTGAGCAGCTGGGCGTCAGCGGGCTTTTGCATGGTTTTTCTCCGTAGCGTACTTCCCGCGTGCCTGGCGGCGGGCTATTTGCCCTGCCGGGCTTTTTTTTCCAGCTGCTGCTTGAGCATTTCGCCCAGCGAGCCCATCGGGGCCTCTTCGGCCGGCCCCTGCTGCTGGTACTGCTTCATGGTCGCCGCCGTTTCTTCTTCTTCGCGGCTGATGGCGGCGGGTATCAGGGAGATCCTGTTGGTGGCGCGGTTGACCGCTTCTACGCGCACTTCGATGGTCTGGCCCACTTTCAGCACCTCTTCCGGGTGCTGTATGCGCCGCTCCCCGCCCAGGCGGGAAATATGTATGAGGCCGTCCACTCCGGGGGCCAGCGTTATGAACGCGCCGAACGGCGCCAGCCGCGAGACCGTGCCGGTATGGTAGGAGCCGGCGGGGTAGTTGGCCGCGGCGGTGTCCCAGGGGTTGGGCAGCGTATCTTTCAGGCTCAGGGATATTTTCTCGTTCTCCCAGTCCAGCCGCTTGATGATGACTTCCACCGGCTGGCCGACGGAGAGGAGGTCGCTGACCTTCTCGGTGCGGTGCCAGGCCATTTCTGAAACGGGCAGCAGGCCTTCTATGCCGCCGATGTCCACGAAAGCGCCGAAGTTCTGGATGGAGGTAACGGAGCCCTTTACGCGGGCGCCTTCCTGGAGGGACTTCTTAAGTTCCTGGAGCTTTTCTTTCCGTTCTGTCTCGATTATCTCCCTGCGGGAAAGCACCACGTTGCGGTCGGTGCATTCCAGCACGTAGAAAGCCAGCGCGGAGCCGATATAGTCGGCGGTGTTCTCGCCGCGGCGCAGGCCCATCTGCGAGAAAGGGCAGAAAGCGCGCGCTCCGCCGTTCAGAGTGATCTCGAAACCGCCTTTCATTTCGCGGGATACGGTGCCTTCCACCGCTATGTGGTTGCGGCATGCGTCCTCGAGCTGGGCGCGGGCGGCCGGTCCCGAGCCTATCTTGGTGGTGAAGTGCATCTCGCCGTTCTGCGAGTACAGGAAGTACGCGCGCACCCGGTCGCCCTCTTTTACGAGCAAATTCCCCTCGGCGTCGACCAGTTCTTTGCGGTCCAGGTAGCCTTCGCCTTTCCCGCCTACCTGCAGGAAAGCCCATTCGGGGGAGATCTTCACTATGTCGGCCTCTATTTTCTGGCCCGGCTCCATGCGGGAAGGTTCTTTGTACGACTGCTCGAACATGGCTTTAAAATCTTCATCATTATTCTCAACGGGGGAGTGATTGTCGTTCATAGGTTTTACAGGTAGTCCTCAAGCCGGGAAATTATGCGCTTATTAGATTTTACAATAACTGGCGTGACTTCCAAAGCGGGAAAAGGCCGCCGGCTATTTCAGCGTCCAATGTTTTCCTTCCGGTCTTTCCAGCAGGCGCCAGGCTTTTATCAGCCGGGAGGGGATAAGTATTATAGCCAGGGCCGCCAGCAGGAGCAGGCCCGCGGCCATGAACTGCTCGCGCCTGAGCTGCCTGCGCGCGGCGGCGGCGGCTTCGGCTTTGGCGCGTACGGCGGCGCGCAGTTTTTCGGCCTCCGGGTCCTCGCCGGTGTAGCGTTTTTCCGCGGCCGGCGAGACCGGCGCCGCACCCTTTACCCTGATCTTTTTTGAAAGCGCGCCGGGCGTAAGAACTACGCCGTCCTCCGCCCGGGCGCGGCCGCCGGCCGCGGGCGGGTGCGCGGCGGCGCCGGAGCCGGCGGGTTCATCCGCGGTCAGCCGCGCGAAATTGCCGCCTGAGCCTCCGAAGGTGACAGGGCGCATGCGCGGTATTGCGGCCGGCCCGCCGCGCGCCGCGGGCTTGCGGTCGGGGCTGGCCCGGCGCGGGGGCGGCTCATCCTGTTTAATAAGGGCGAGGGGATCGGCCGGGGCTGTACGCGCGGTGCCCGCGGCGGCGGGTGCCGCTCTATCCGGCGCGGGCAGCACGACCGGCTTTTCTACGGGCAAGTTTTCAGCCTGCGGCGCCGTGGTCACCGGCCGGTTCCATTTAAAGCCGTTGAGCGCGCCCTCTTTAACGCAGTACAGGCCCGAAGCCAGTATAAGAGCCGCCCAAACGGCGGTGCGCAGCAGCAGATGAAATAAGGCGCGCATCGGGCGAAGCGTTCTTTTCGGCGGATTAAGCGGCGGTGACGATAGCGACATCTGGTTTTTTGATATTATAGCCTTAGAGAGGGGGAGCCGCAAATTTATGAGCCGAGCTTTTGTAAAAGAAGACAGCGCCGTGCCCGAGGAGCCTTTGAAAAGGCAGGCCAGCGGCCGGCCCAACTATGTGACCGCGGCCGGGCTGGACTGGCTGAAAGCCCGCGCGGCTGAACTGGCCGCCCTGCGCACGGAGCTGCTCGGCAAAAAAAAGCAGGAGGAGCCCCGCGGCCTGGGCTTGCAGCAGGCCGAGATAGACCTGGCTTATTACGAGGGGCAGGTGAAGAGCGCGAAGCTCGTGGACAACCGCGGGCTGGAGGCCTATGATATACGCTTCGGCGCCGTCATAAAGGTCAGGGACCAGGCCGGCGCAGAACGGGAGTATTCGATAGTGGGCGAAGACGAGGCTGACGCCGCCGCTGGCAGGCTTAACTGGGCCTCGCCGCTGGCCGCGGCCCTGCTCGGTAAAAAGCAGGGCGCGCGCGTCCGGCTGGAGCGCAAAGGCGGGGATATTGACCTTGAGGTACTTTCGGTCGGCTATCCCGGAAAATAACCTTTAAGCCCGGAGTTTTCCTGCAGCGGCTTAGCTCTTCTTAACTTAGTCTTTTTTGTGCTTCCCGCCGGCTTTGTGGTGTTCTTTCTTGAACTGTTCCAGGGCTTCCTTATTCTTCTTTTCAAGGTCCTTCACGGCGGCGTGCTGGTCCTTTTTCATCTTCTCCACCGCTTTCATTATTTCTTTCCTGGGCTTGCCTTTCAGGCTGTCCCGCAGCGCTTTTATTTCGTCTATGTGTTTCTTCTTAAGCTCGGCTACTGTGTCGATATTGGCTTTCTTTAAGTCCTCCATGGTCAGTTCTTTAACTGGCTGGGCCGTGACTGCGGTGGGATTGCCTGTTAATTCGGGGACTCCTGGAACCTGTCCCGGGGCCGGCACAAGTTGGGCGGCGGCGGGTTGCTCGGGCGTGGCGGGAACTGGCGCTGTCTGAGCGGAGGCCAGGGCGGTGAAGCAGGTTATGAACGTGAGTGCGGCTAGAGTTTTCATTTTATTGTTTCCTTTTTCGGTCCTAGGGACCGATATTAAAATCCTAACATAAATGCGGCAGGCTCCGCATTTTTGTATCATATTGTCGACGGTACGCGGCCCATTATGCGAGGGGAATCCAATGAAAGAAATTCCAAAAATGTCCTGTCCCGACCCTATGGCTATAAATCTTTTCGCGGATAAAATACTGGAGCATTGCGCCAGAAAAAGACTGGGCTTGGCGGGCAGCATGGCCGCTTTCCTTTCCGGATTAGGGAAAGAATTAGGCGCCGAGGCCGCCGCAGTGGAAACGCTCAACGAAGACCTTAAGCGCGAAACGTACAGCTGGCGGTCGGCGCCGGCTTTTGACCTGGCCGGGACCCCTTCGGAACCGGCGGTATCCGCCTCGCGGGGGCTCAGCTGGGTAAGCCAGCCGCTGGACGTGGACGGCCGCAGGGTGGGCACCATAGCTTTCGGCTACCGCCGCGCCGTCAGGCTCGACGCCGGCTACCTGGCGGCGCTCAACGCCATCTGCGAGGAACTGGACGGCACTTTGTGGGGCATACAGAACGCGGCCATCAAACAGAAGCTGATGGAGCGCGTGACGCGCTGCCTCACCCGCAGCGTGCTGCGCGAGGCCATCGACGAGGCCGTATCCGCGCTGCACGCCGAGATCCCTTTCCGGCACCTGAGCCTGGTTTACCGCAACGAGGACGCGGCGGAGGGGCAGCGCATACAGTACCGGGTCTATCAGGGCCGGCGCTGCGTACACGATTCTGAGCAGCGGCCGCATAAAGGGCTCAGCCGCGCCATCGCCCGGCTGGGCATAAACCTGCTTTCGCCCGACCGGCACGTGCTGCGCCGCATACTGGGCATCAGCGGCGGCATGGGGTTCATCCTGAGCGGCCGCGCCGCCGGGGCCGGCCAACTGGGCAAGCTGGTGGTGGAGGTGGAAGGCGGGCTGTCCACTTTCGGCCGCGACCTCATGATGATCTTCGCCAACTCCGTCAGCCAGCGGCTGATAGACTATAACCGCGAGCGGCGGCACATGGCGCAGTTCTTTTCGCCCGAGACGGTGTCCGAGCTGCTGCAGGACCCCGAATACGTGCGCAAGCACCTGTCCCCCAGGGTCAAGCCCGTGGCCATCCTTTACGCAGACATAAACTCTTTCACCAAGCTGTGCGAAAAAGCCCTGCGCCGCCCGGACCGCATAGGAGAGTTCGTGGACTACTGGAGCGAGGGCGCCGTGCGCATAGCGTGGCGGCACGGCGGGGTGTTCGACAAGATGGTGGGCGACTGCGTGATAGCGCTTTTCGGCCCGCCGTTCCACCGGCTGTCCCCGGCCCGGTACGCGCGCGAGGCGGTGCTGGCTGCCCTGGAAATACAGGCGTTCACCGCCCGCATGGGGCGCCTGCCCAAATACCGCGGCCTGGCGGCGAAAATAAAAGCTAAAGGGCTGGGCGTGGCTATCGGGGTCAATCTTTGCCCGGCGGCCGTCGGACTTTTCGGGCCGAACCATGATTTTACCGCTTTCTCCAGCGGTATGAACCAGGCCGCGCGGCTGCAGTCCAGGGCCGGTTTCAGGGAAACGCTGGTAATGGCTTCGGTAAAAGAGGCTTTGGGAAAAGCGGGCCTGGCGCGCGGCCTGCGCTTCGGGGGCCCGTTCGAGGCCGACGCCAAGAACGTGGCCAGGCCGCTGCGCTATTTCCGGCTGAAGCCGGCCGGGAAATAGGCGGGGTCAGCGGGAAGCCGCCGGACCGCCGGCCGGGCCGGTGGAAAAGCTTATCTGCTCCGGGTACTGGCGGATGCGCGCGAAAGCGTTCACCGGCACTTCCCTGAAAACAGAGACCGAGCCCGCCTTGTCGCCCCAGCGCACTTCCAGTGAGTCGATTTTCTTCGCCGCGCCCAGCCCGAAATTCAGCGCCAGCGAATTCGCCTGCCCGGCGTGGCCCGTGCCGCCGTTAACTTCGCGCACCTGTCTGGTATTCCCTGTCTTTACGGTAACGCGGGCGCCTATGGCGCTTCTGTTCGCGCCGCCGGCGCCCCTGCCCTCTAATGTTACCGCCAGCCAGTTGTTCTTATTCCCTATATCGTTCCTGAACAGCGCCCCGGCGGGGAATTCGCCGGAGCGTTTCGCCGCCGGCATGCGCATCCAGGACTTCCCGGCCAGGATGTCCAGGTCCCCGTCGCCGTCGTAGTCCGCCAGCGAGATGCCGGCGGAACTCTCCCAGTTGAAGCCGGCCTTGTCCGTGACGTCCTCGAACTGCAGCGGTCTTATCTGCCGGAAAAGGCGCAGGTACTGGCCGTCCGGGTAATCGCCGCTGGAGACCAGCAGGTCCTGCAGCCCGTCGTTGTCGAAGTCGAACCAGGTCACGCGCATATCGCCCTGGTTCCAGCTTTTAGTGTCCTGGTGCACGCGGTGCAGCACGTCGGCGTCGCGCCGGAAAACGAAGTTTTTTTTCGGGCCCAGGTTCTCCAGCAGGCTCGAGCGGTCGGAGGCCTCGCCGGCCCAGCTGTGGGTGATCTCGCCCAGGTAGACGTCCATATCGCCGTCGTTGTCGTAGTCGGCGCAGGCGGCCGAAAAAGTGTTGCCGTGGGAGCGCCATTCCTGTTCCGGCTCGCGCTTCGAACCGGCCGGGTAGCGGCCGTGGCGTATTTCGTCCCCGTCAAAGCCGGTCGCCGCTCCCGCGTCGGTGAAGGTGCCGTCGCCGTTGTTCTTCCACAGGCGGTTGGCCTGCCGCCCGTATACCGCCACAAGAATGTCCTGGAAGCCGTCGTTGTTCCAGTCGCAGTGGGATACGCCGTAGACCGGGCGGCTGGAGTCAGGCCTGCCTTCCGTGGGCTGCGTCAGCAGGCCCGCCGTGGACGTAACCTCCTCGAATCTGCCGCCGCCCAGGCCGCGGTAAAGGCGGCTGGGGTAGCTGATATAGGAGATCCCGTATTCCTTGTACCAGTTGCCCACGAAGAGGTCCAGGTTCCCGTCGTTGTCGTAGTCGAAGAAAGCCGCCGAGGTGGCCGTTTCCGAGGTCAGGTTCACTCCAGAATCCTTCAGGGCGGTGAACCTGCCGGAGCCGTCGTTCAAAAGTATCTCCGAGCGCAGGCCGTGGTCGGGCTTATCGTAAATAATATTCCCGGCCTCGTCCCTGAGCGGCGTATCCGAGCCGGGTGCGGTCTTCGGCTTCTCGAATTCGCAGTACATGCCGCTGAAGATGTCCAGGTCGCCGTCGTTATCGACGTCGCCGAAAACCTGGAAGGAGCCCACCCTGGCCGCGGTGCTGACGAGCGGGTGGCGGTTGATGCCCGACTCTTCGGTGAAATTCACGAACGCCCGCCGGCCGTCCTTTTCGACGCTAAGGAAGACCTTCGTTTCCGGTCCGTTCTTATTGCCGGAGATCACGCAGTCGGCATAGCCGTCCCCGTTAAGGTCGGCCCAGTTCACGTTCTGCGCGCTGGCGCCGGCCAGGCCGGCCGCGGAGGAGACATCGATGAAATACGGGGCGGTCGCCGCCGAGGCGGCGCCGGCCGCTGAGGCGGGAAATAAAAGGCAGGCCAAGAACGGGATAGCTTTCAGGTTCATAGAACGAATTGTACAAAATCGGCTAAACTTCCGATTATTCTGTTTATTTATTTGACATAAATAATGTAGTATGTATATGACGCATCAGGCCCGGTCTGGTGCTAAACTCAGTTAAAAGGAACGCAATAAACAAATGGCTAAAGGAAAGGTAAAGTGGTTTAACGATCAGAAAGGTTACGGATTCATTACCCCGCCCGACGACGGCGGGAAGGATCTTTTTGTGCATCATCAGGATATCAAAGGTGAAGGCTTCAAAACGCTCGCTGAAGGTCAGGACGTGGAGTTCGAAGTGACCGAGAGCGAGAAAGGCCCCAAGGCCACGAACGTCACCAAGAAATAAGTCCGCTAACGCGGCAAAAAAAGCCCGCTTAACGGCGGGCTTTTTTATAGCCCCTGAGGTTGAGGATATGAAGAACGAAGACCGCCTTGTTTATTCCACCGGCCCGGACGGGCGCGTTACCTGCCCCGACTGCCGCCGTGCCCCGTGCGAATGCCCGGAAGGGCTGGCGGGAGCCTCCAAACCGCGCACCCAGACCGAGCCGGTCAGGGTTTCCTTCCGCAGGACCGGCAAAGGCAGCGGCGTTACACTGGTGGAGAAGCTGCCCATGCACCCCGCCGGCAAGGAAGAGCTGCTGAAAAAAATCAAGCGGCGCCTGGGGGTGGGGGGCACGGTGAAACTGGGCGCCCTGGAGATACAGGGCGAGCACCGGGCTTTCATAAAGACCGAACTGGAGGCCGCCGGCTACAAAGTTAAGGTCCTGGCCTAGGTATACCGGCCCCTGTTCCCCTGCCCTTATTGCCCTCGCGCGCGTTACCTCCGCGCTGTATAATCTTCATATTATACAGCAGGAGGGCCAATGAAATTGTCCGTTCCATTCTTGTTCGCTTTGTCGTTATCTCTTCCTTGTTTCTCTGCCGCGGCCGGAAAAGCCCTGCCGGGCGACATCTCCCTTGATTCCGTAGTTACCGCCATGGCCGACAATTCGGAAGGCACCGGCGTGTGGCTGGGCACCTGGCTGCGCGACAAGAACGCCAAAGTACGGTTCGACGCCGCCATCGCCGGGCCCAGCGCCTGGCGCGTAGAGGGCGCCGGCAAAGAAAAGCGCCCGGTCATCCTGATCAACGAAAATATAAAAGGCCGCACCGACGGCTACAGGTATTACGCCCCGCTGATAGCGCGCGAGGCCGCCGAGCTGGTGCATATAGGCATGCCGGAATCCGCCGAGAAGCGGTACATGGTGAACGCCTGCACCGCCGAGGTGTATTTCGAAATGTACGGGACCAGGATAGAATTGCCGGTCTTCAGCGGCGTGCGCGACGAGGAGCTGGGCGACCAGGTGAATACCTGGGTGGAGAACGGTCCGGATTCCGGCCCGGAGGCCGTGGCGCGGCGCACCGGCGTGAAACTGCTTAAAACCCTGATAAGCGAAGCAGAACTGGCGCTGGCGCAGGCGGCGCAGGACGGCGCCGATACCGCGCAGCTGGAGCGGAAACTGGCCGCGCTGAAAAGCTCGAAGAGCTATTACGACAATGAATTCACGGGGAAAGAAAAATACTGGTGGATGCTTTTCCAGCCGCAGTAAGGTGTTAGCGGCCGCGCCGGTTCAGTTGTGCACCAGGAAACCGTTCGCTATGAACGTGTGCGGCGGCCCGGTCTCGATATTGTAGACCACGGCGGTATTCCCGAATTTTACGCTTTTTACTTTCGCCCAGATGCGGCGGCCGTTCTTCATCACGGCTACGCCGTCTCCCGGGTTCACTTTTTGTATCTCAACGAAGCCGGTATAGCTGAGCAGCATGTTGTACCTGGTGCAGACCAGTTTGCCCTGGGTGGTGACCAGCGTGAACAGCAGGCTTCTTTTCTTATAGGTGTCCCGCACTTCGCTCTGGACGATATTGTCCTCGGAAAAAGCCAGTATCCTGTCCCCCTGCTTCACTTCCTCTATGGGGATGTCGCCCGAGGTGGCCGCGATCATGGTCCCCGCCGGGAACCCGCCGCTGCTGATGAATTCGCCGCCTGCCGGCATCGCCCAGGCCAGCGCCAGCGCCGCCGCAAAAAAGTATTTAATGGTCTTCATGCTCCCCTGTAGCCCCCCTGACTCTTTTGCAAGTGTATATATTTTAAAGCCTAAAGTTAAGGGGTAAGGGGGACGCTGATGACTTTATGACTATTTATTAACATTCTCCTTAGCTTTTCTCAATAAATCCCGTCAAAAAGCAACGAATGCATCCCGATAATCATATAGAGGGTCCCCTCCCGCAGTTTGTAACATTGCTTTGTCTAGAAGCGATTACAAAACAGCTAAGGAGGGGACTTGTATGAAATTATACTCGGCAATAGACCTGCATTCCAATAACAGCGTGCTGGTTG